>NZ_SIJC01000004.1:0-300000 GCF_010078385.1 Chengkuizengella sediminis | reverse complement strand
CCAAACCAAACTGCACCAAAATGATACATTTCCTCCGTTATCCCTATTTGTTCATAAAAACCTTTTGGTATCAGTACTCCCCCAACGTGTCCAAAAAAAACAAAAATAATCCCCCAGTGAAACAATAAACTTCCCCATCTAAGAAACCTTTTTTCTAAAAATTCACTGGACTTTGCAGACCATCCGAACTGATCGGTATTATAACGATAAATGTGACCTACTACAAAAATGGTTAACATCAAATAAGGGAAAATCACCCAAAAAAATTGATCAGATAAACTCATTTAAATACCTCCTACGATGCTTTACTTTGTTTGATATAGTTATCAATGGCATGTTTGCATATCTCTAATAGGTTTAAATACGGGCTATTTAACTTTTCAAGCTCAATATGAAGAAGGTCGATTGCTTTGCGATGTATTTTAAATAGTTTGCTGGCATTCTCTCTCGGTGCTTCGGATGCAAACTCTAATATAAGTGGAAGGTAGTCAGGCAATTCTTCCTTTTCTAAAATGAATCCTGCCTCTGCAAATTCCTGTTTTAGTTTGACAAATGCGGGGCCCCGTTCACGATTATCCCCAAATATAATGTAGGTTAAATAAAGCGTTGTTTTTTCATTGAAATCAAAGACGTTCACATAGGTTTTCCAAAGTTCATCCATGGTATTTTTATTAATATACGACAAGAATTCTGAAAAACGTTCTTTAATCTTAGGGTCTTTTAATAAAGAGATCTCGTCGGTTATTTCTTTATTATTTTTCCATTCATATTCGGGATATTGTAAAAGGATTGAAACTAATTTAAAAATTTTTTGATTATTTTCCATCCATCTCACTCCAATACTTTTCACCAAATTGATACTGCTCTTCTTTTTCACTACCACAGCTGCAATTAGAACAACCTTCACTAAAATCGTAACCAGTGGTCCCTTGTCCTTCAAACATATCCGCGGCTTGTTCACGATGTGAAGGAGGGATGACATAACGATCCTCATATTTGGCTATCGCTGATAGTTCGTACATTTCTTTAACCGTTTTTTCTGTAAGTCCGACTCTTTCTAATAAACGGATGTCATTTTTCTTACCTAGATTTACGTTACGCATATAACTTCTCATGGCGACCATCTTTTTTAATGCATTTTTGACGACTTCTGTGTCACCTGCTGCTAATAAATTTGCCAGATATTCAATGGGTATTCTTAATTGATCAATCGTTGGAAAAATAATATTTGGATCTAGTACATCCTGTTGTCCTTCAAAGGCACCCATAATGGGGCTGAGTGGAGGAACATACCAAACCATAGGTAAAGTACGATATTCCGGGTGTAGTGGAAGTGCGATTTTCTGTTCAACAGCCATTTTATATATCGGTGAACGCTGTGCTGCTTCAATCCAATCTTCGCTAATACCATCTATCTTTGCTTGTTTGATGATTTCTGGATCATTTGGATTTAGGAAAATACCTAATTGAGCTTCGTAGACATCTTTATCATCTGGAACCGAAGCAGCAGCTTCTACACGATCAGCATCATATAACACTAAACCAATGTATCGAATGCGACCTACACATGTCTCTGAACAAATCGTTGATAAACCAGCTTCAATTCTAGGAAAACAAAAAGTACATTTTTCAGCTTTTTGAGTTTTCCAATTGAAATATACTTTTTTATAGGGGCACCCTGTCATACAAAAACGCCAGCTGCGACATGAGTCTTGATCGACTAATACGATCCCATCTTCATCCCGTTTGTAAATGGAACCTGAAGGACAAGATGAAACACATGGCGGATTAATGCAATGCTCACATATACGAGGGAGATACATCATAAAGGTTTGTTCAAATTCCATGCGCACCTGTTCTTCCATATTCATCACATTCGGATCTCTCAATCCTGTTTCATGTACACCCGCAAGATCATCCTCCCAATTGGGTCCCCATTTAATATCCATATATTCGCCAGTTAATTGAGATTTCGGTCTTGCTACAGGTTGGTGTTCCTGCTGAGGACTATTGATTAATTTTTCATAATCGTAAGTCCACGGTTCATAATATTCATCAATAGGTGTCATATCTGGATTGTGAAAAAGGTTCAATAATTTGTTGGCGCGACCACCAGCCTTTAATTCTAGTTTTCCGTTTTTTAAAACCCAACCCCCTTTGTGAGTTTCTTGATTCTCCCATTCTTTTGGATAACCAATACCGGGTTTTGTCTCAACATTATTCCACCACATATATTCAGCACCTGGCCGATTGGTCCAAGTATTATTACAGGTCACACTGCAAGTATGACAACCGATGCATTTATCTAAATTCATTACCATGCCAAATTGTGCTTTAATTTTCAAGCCAGTCTACCTCACTTTCTTTCAGTTTACGTATAATGACCTTCTCATCCCGTTGATTTCCAGTAGGACCATAATAATTAAATCCATAACTTAATTGTGCGTATCCTCCGATCATTTGGGTTGGTTTTACATGGATTTTTGTTGGACTATTAAAAGTACCCCCACGTAGTTTGGTTGTTGGAGAACCTGGCACATTGATGGTGCGATCTTGTACATGGTACATAAAAGCCACACCTCTAGGCAGTCGATGACTGACAACGGAACGAGCAACAACAACCCCGTTGCGATTGTACATCTCTAACCATTCGTTATCTTTAATGCCCACTTGTTCAGCATCTTCATTATTCATCCATACATGAGGTCCGCCTCTAAATAACGTAAGCATAGGTAATGTATCTCCATATGTACTGTGATACGACCATTTGAAATGAGGTGTCAAATAACGTAAGGTGATTTCTTTTCCAATTGTGTTTGGACGATGATCCGTATCATAAAATGCAGCTTTTCGTAATGGAGGTTTAAATATGGGTAACTCCTCACCGAATTCAATCATCATTTCATGATCTAAATAAAAACTTTGTCGTCCTGTTAATGTACGCCAAGGAATCATTCGTTCAACATTCGTTGTGAAAGGGGAGTAACGTCTATTTCCTGTTTCTGTTCCGCTAAAAACAGGAGAAGTAATGACTTTTCTTGGCTGAGCAGTAATTTCGCTAAAAGACATATGTTCTTCCGCTCTTTCTTGTGCTAAATCCTGTAGTTTTAAGTTTGTTTTCTTTTCAAGAGCTTCCCAGGCTTTCATTGCTAGTGAGCCGTTTGTTGTACTGGATAAAGTTAAAATGGTTTCCGCTACATTTTTATCAGTATAAAGACTAGGGTAATCTTCGTTATACTCATCCTCATCCACAGTTCCATTAATGCCTTTTAATTTTTCGTACTCTTCCTTCGCATCCCAGCTGATGCCTTTAGCTCCGATCGCATCTTTGATTTTAGAACCAAGTGCAATCATCTTTTTGTACACAGCTGGATAATCTCTCTCTACAATATGGAGTCTAGGTAAATTCACACCAGGAATCGGCTCTACATTGTCTTTTTTCCAATCGGGAATCTGACCGAATGGTTGTGAGATCTCATCAGGTGTATCGTGTAATAAAGGTGTAGCTACGACATCTGTTTTTGGTTCATTTAAGTATTTTGATGCTAACTCTGAGAATGTTTTAGCTAATTTTTTAAAAGTATCCCAATCTGATCGAGTTTCCCATGGTGCTGCAATGGCAGGATTAAATGGGTGAACAAATGGATGCATGTCTGTACTGCTAATATCGTATTTTTCATACCATGTTGCAGCAGGTAAAACGATATCCGAGTATAATCCTGTGCCTGTCATTCGGAAATCAATATTCACTAACAGGTCTAACTTACCTTGTGGAGACTTTTCATCCCAGTGGACTTCACTTGTGCGTAGATCTGAATTCTCCTCACTTAAATTACCATGATGTGTTCCTAACAAATATTTAAGGAAATATTCGTGACCTTTTGCAGAGCTTCCGAGTAGATTAGCTCTCCACACAAACATCGTTTTTGGAAAATTAGCAGGATTTTCGGGATTTTCAATAGCGAATTTTAACTTTCCTTCTTTTAGTTGATCGACGACATATTGAATGACCTGTTCTTTAGATTTGGTCCCAGCTTCTTCAACCAAATCCAAGCTATTTCGATCAAACTGTGGATAGGAAGGGAGCCACCCTAATCGTGCCGCCAATATATTATAATCAGCATTATGCTGGTAACGAGGCTGTTTAATCAATGGTGATGTTAACTCACTAACAGGTGCTTCTTCATATCTCCATTGTTCCGTTGCAAAATAGAAGAAAGAGGTTCCATTTTGCATACGGGGTGGACCGCCCCAATCTCTAGCAAAAGCGACGGATTGCCAACCTTCTAATGGACGTACTTTTTCCTGTCCAACATAATGAGCCCATCCTCCACCATTTACTCCTTGTGATCCAGTTAAAAGAACAAGGTTTAATACCGTACGGTAAATCGTGTCAGAGTGATACCAGTGATTAATTCCTGATCCCATCACAATCATTGAGCGACCCTTTGTATCTATCGCATTTTGCGCAAATTCTCTTGCAATTTGAGCGACTACCTTCCGATCTACACCTGTAATTGCTTCTTGCCAAGCAGGGGTGAATGGTTTTGGATCATCATAATCTTTTGGATAATCCCCAGGTAAATTGCGGTCTACACCCGTATTAGCCAGTAATAAATCAAAAACGGTAGTTACATAGATGGTTTCATCTTTTTGTTGAATGGTTTTAACAGGTACGGATCGGTTTAATATGGATTTATTTTCTTCATCAAAATATGGAACAGACAGATTTACAATTTTGTCTTCTTTTCCAAGCAATGATAGGCAAGGTTCAATTTCATTTAAGTTTTGTTCCTCATCATTTAAATGAAGGTTCCAAGTTCCTTTTCCTTCCCATCGGTGTCCAATGCTTCCATTGGGTACAGCTAGCACATTCGTTTTTTCATCAAAAACTACCGTTTTCCACTCTGCTTTATTCATAGGCATACCCAAATCGCTAGCTCTTAAAAAACGATCGGCAATAAACTGTCCATCCTGTTTCTTTAATTTAATCAAGTATGGTAAATCAGTATATTTTTTAACATATTGCTTAAAATATTCGGTTTCATTGTCTACATAAAACTCTTTCAAAATGACATGGGTCATTGCCATTGCTAGTGCTCCGTCCATACCAGGATTCACAGCTAACCAGTTATCAGCAAATTTAACAAACTCCGCATAATCAGGACTCACAGCAACGACCTTCGCTCCCCGATAACGCGCTTCTACCATAAAGTGTGAATCAGGTGTTCTGGTTTGAGGTAAATTTGATCCCCATACTAATAAATACCCAGCATTATACCAATCAGAACTTTCAGGTACATCGGTTTGTTCACCCCAAATTTGTGGAGAAGCGGGGGGAAGGTCTGCGTACCAATCGTAAAAACTTAACAATGGTGAACCTAATAGAGATAAAAAACGGCTTCCAGCGGCGTAACTAACCATGGACATGGCTGGTATAGGAGAAAATCCTAGGATGCGATCCGGACCATATTTCTCAATGGTATGGATTAACGAAGCAGATATGATCGTGTTGACTTCATCCCAAGAAGCACGTACTAATCCACCTTTACCTCTGGCTGTTTTATATGCCATCGCCTTTTCAGGATTTTCGACAATACTTTTCCAAGCAGCAACTGGGTTCTTTTCTTTTTCTAAAGCTGCTCTCCAAAGTTGTAACAGCGCACCACGAATATATGGATAACGCACTCGCAAAGGGCTGTATGTATACCATGAAAAACTAGCTCCTCTTGGACATCCTCTTGGTTCGTACTCTGGCATATCAGGACCTGTTGTAGGATAATCAGTTTGCTGCGTTTCCCATGTAATAATTCCATCCTTTACATGGATTTTCCAACTGCATGATCCTGTGCAATTAACACCATGAGTGGAACGGACAACTTTATCATGCTGCCAACGTCTTCGATATACTTTTTCTGATTCTCGATCATTGGGGGAAAGTTCGCTATATTCGTTAAGTTTTTGAGAGCGACCAAAAAAACTTAGTTTTTTCATGAGAGGAGATATTTTTTTACTCATGGGTGCTCCTTTCGGGATATAAAAATTAGGTTCCATATATCATTTACTGTTATTTCCTGTTCGAGGATATTTATGCAAACCAAAAAAAAACGAGGAAGTTCCCTCGTATTTTGACTTGAAAAAGATTTTACATTTCATTCATACTTATTCAAATGATTTTCGAATAATAAGGACTTTTTTCTTGGATTCTATATATTACATGTTTTTCATATAGGGGGGAATAGTACAAATATCTAAAAAGTTAGGAGATCTTTTTTATGGATAATAAAATATCTAGGAATATAAAAACAGGGTGTTATTCTCTAACGGATGTTCTGATGATACTAATTTCAAATAAGGTTCGTTATGTGTTTATTTTTCTTTTAGGTTTCATGTGGTTTCGAAACAATTCCGATAAAAAAATGGTTAAAAATGCTGTGAAATCTTTAACAGTTGCTTTATTGATTAATTCTTTAATAAAATTATTTTATTATAAACCGCGACCGTTTATGAAACGTCGTGTTCGTATACTTATTCCCTCAAAGATGGATTCTTCATTTCCTAGTAAACACACCTTACTTGTGTTTGCCATATCTACTACCGTTATTCTTTGCAAACGTCTCCTTGGATTAATTATGTTAGGACTATCTGTGTTAACGGGAATATCACGGATTTGGGTAGGGCATCATTACCCTTCTGATATTATTGGGAGTGCTATTATAGGAAGCTTAATAGGTATCGTGATTGAAAAAATGTCACGTTTCTTTAATTTTTTCTATAGATAGGAGTCTCCTTTTTTTCATATTCATCGCATTGAATTTGGCAAGTTTTGCTTAACTCACAGCTTGCGCATTTCCCTTTTTTGCTCTTTTTAAAAAACTTAAAAAGTGTCCACCCAGCATAGCCAAAAATAAGAGCTATGAAAACGTAATTTATAAACAACTCAGTCAACTCCTATCACAATCCTATGAATTTCCCACCTTGATAAATCAAAAAGCTTAAAACATACGCAATGAAAAAGCTAATGAAGACTGAAAAAGCCATCCATTTTTTAGAGTTTAATTCTTTTTGAATCACAACAACAGTAGCCAAACAAGGCACGTATAATAAGACAAAAACCATAAAACTAAATGCTGAAAGAGGGGTGAATTGTGTCGCCATAAAGGCTTGTAGGTTCGCTTCAGGTACAAAATATATAATACTCATCGTTGAAATGATGACTTCTTTTGCTAAAAAGCCTGTTAGAAGTCCTGCCCCTGCTTGCCAAGTGCCAAAGCCTAGCGGAGCTAGAAGTGGAGCAATGATTCCACCTATCATGGCTAGAAAACTTTCATTCATAGGAACATCAAATCCAGATGGACCAGAATAAGACAGGAACCATATGAGAACAGATCCACCAAAAATGATAGTCCCTGCTTTTCGAATAAACCCTTTCCCTTTATCCCAGGTACTTCTAAACAAGGTTCGTATTTGAGGTACACGATAGGGAGGCAATTCAATGATAAAAACAGATGTTTCATTCTTTAATAATACAGAAGAAAAAATTCTAGCTAAAATAAGTGCAATGATAATACCTAGCACATATAGGGATAAAACGACAAATGCTTGATATTTTGCAAAAAAAGCACCTACAAATAAAGCATAAACTGGTAATCTAGCAGAGCATGACATAAAAGGGGTTAATAGAGTAGTTAATAAGCGTTCTTTTGGCTGTTCAATTGTTCTTGCAGCCATGACACCAGGCACATTACAACCAAATCCAATAATCATGGGAATGAAGGCTTTTCCGTTTAATCCCACTTTTTCCATCAGTTTATCCATAACCATAGCGACACGTGCCATATAACCTGAATCTTCTAGTAATGAAATAGCAAAAAATAAAATAAAAATTTGCGGAACAAAAACAAGTACCCCGCCGACACCCGCAATGATTCCATCTATAACAAGGGATTCCAAAAATGCTGATGCTCCAATTCCGCCCAGTAAAACCATGATCCAGTTTGTTAACGATCCAGATATAAATCCATCTAAAATATCTGCTAGTGGAAAACCTAGCCAATCAAACGTTAACATAAACGTGATGTACATTAAGACCAAAAATATTGGAATACCTAAAACTTTATTTGTGACAACGGTATCTATTCGATCCGTTAAGGTAAGTTTAGACGTTTTTGTTTTTACTAGAATTTGTGAAGTGATTTTTTGTATATGTTGGTGCCGTTTATAATGAATGAATTTAGTTAATGAACCGCATGATTCTGTTGTAGTCAATTGTTTTTCAGTGTCCAAATATAGTTCTTGTAATTGAATTTCAGGAATGAATGATTGAAGATATTTTTTCACCTGTTCATTACCTTCGAAATATTGTATGGCCAACCAGCGTTTTGAGATATTTAAATCGGATGGCAATAATTTTGATAATTCATCTATTTTATTTTCAAGAATACGTCCATAATCTATTTTAAAAGATTCTATCTTATTACTAGTGTTAGAATCAAGACCGTTAAGTAATTCTTTACACCCTTTCCCATTACGAGCGATAATAGGGTGGATAGGGACTTCAAGTAACTCTGATAGTTTTGTTTCATTTATCTGAATCCCACGCTGATTTGAAACATCTATCATATTTAAACCGATGATCATTGGTTTTCCGAACTCTAGCAATTGTATCGTCAAATGTAAGTTTCTTTCTAACTGAGAAGCATCAATGATATTTAATATTTTTGAGAATTTATCGTTTAATAGAAATAAAGTAGCAACATCTTCATCACTTGAAAGAGGCTTCATTGAATAAATACCTGGCAGATCAATTAGATGGTGCTTTTTGTTTCTAAGTAAACCAACCTTTTTTTCTACTGTAACCCCAGTCCAATTTCCAACATATTCATATGATCCTGTTAGATGATTAAACAATGATGTTTTTCCTGTGTTTGGATTCCCAAATAATGCTATTTCACTCATAACTGTTCCACTCGAATCCGAGAAGCTTCGTTACGCCTAATACTAATATTTTGACCATGAGATTCAAGAAATAATGGTCCGCCAAAAGGCATACTACGTTTAGTAACTACTTGGGCACCTTCTATCATACCCATATCGATTAAACGTTGTTGTACAAGATGGTTCACTTTTGATAAGTCCGTTATGATAGCTTTATCACCTTGTTTGAGTTCTGTAAGTTTCAAATTGACCACTCCTAAAATCTCTATGGTAATGAAAATCATTCTCAATTAAATCGTAACAAAATGATAAATATATTGTCAATCCATAAATGAGTGTTTTATTGTTACAAATCATTGAACATTTTTGATGTTAAAATAGTGTAACTCACTGTTTAGGTTTTGATATTATGCTTTGTATAGATTTTTGCATATAAATCATAAATAAAATTGAGATCAAAATTGTAGCTGAGACCCACCAAAATCCATAAGCATACGTACCAGTCCATTCTTTAAAACTTCCTAGAATGTTAGGAAGGAAGAAGCCACCTACTCCTCCAGCAGCACCAACAAAACCAGTGACAAGTCCAACTTCTTTGGGGAATTGAACAGGAATAACTTGGAATAATGCACCGTTTGCTGTTCCTAGAAAAACTAAAGTTAAAAATAACATCGTAAAAGAAATATATAAAGGTAGTAACATACCTACAATGAATAAAGTGATCATTGCACCACTAAATAAAAATATAAGCAGTCGCAAACCACCATATTTATCTGCTAATAAGCCGCCAATAGGACGAACAAAACTGCCTGCAAATACACATATGGTAACAAAATCACCTGCTGTGACTTTACTTACTCCATATTGATCATAAAAAAAGATCGTTAAATAACTCGTTAAACCAACAAATCCCCCAAAAGATAAACTATAAAAGAAGCTGAATAACCATGTGTTTTTATGTTTAATAACTTGTTTATATTCTGACATTTTTGTCGGTCTCACAGCATCTGTGTTTTCTTTTGCGAACACTATGAAGACAATGAACGCAATAATTAGTGGTATAAGCGCAATGCCAAATACACTATGCCAACCATAAGCTTCTGCAATACGAGGACCAAATAACGTAGCTAGTACTGTACCACTATTCCCAGCTCCAGCTATTCCCATGGCTAAACCTTGATGTTCTTTTGGGTACCATCGACTTGCTAAAGGAAGTGCCACAGCAAAGCTAGCACCAGCAATTCCTAAAAGAAAACCTAGAGCATAAATTTGCGGTAAATTGTCTGCAAGTAACCATCCCCAAAAAAGTGGGATCATCGTTAAGATCATGCCTATCATTCCCATGCGTTTCCCACCAAATCGGTCTGCTAACAATCCCATGGGTATACGTAATAATGCACCGCCTAAAACGGGGATTCCAACCATCATGCCCTTTTGAAAATCAGTCAAACCCAAATCTTCAACAATAAATGTACCAGTTGGTCCTAGAATAACCCAGATCATAAAACTAATGTCGAAATACAAAAAGGAAGCAAAAAGGGTTGGGGTATGCCCCGTTTTAAAAAAGTTCTTAATGCTCAAAGGTTAACATCTCCTAACATTTTACTTCTGCATTTTTTCTAGCATAGTAGTACCATGTGATTATCAAACTTATGGCATAATAGGCGATTAAAAAATATAAAGCCATATTAGCAGTACCAGTACTATCAATGGACCAACCAAAAATTTTTGGAATGAAAAAAGCACCGTAAGCAGCTATTGCTGCAGTAAAACCAAGTACAGTTGCTGCTTCCTTTTCAGGAAAAATAAAAGGTATCATACGAAATGTTGAACCATTGGCAATTCCTGTTGTGGTGAATAGGATTAAAAACATAATTAAGAAACCAGTAAAGTTATCTAATGTTAAGAAATAAACGACACCTATTGTTGCGAGAATCATAATCATGATATCCCAAAATGTAACACGTGCTCCACCAAGTTTATCTGAAATCCATCCACCGATAGGTCGAACACCAGCGCCTAATAACGGGCCGATAAAAGCAAGATGAATTACATTGAGGTCTGCAAATTCTGATTTTATTAATAATGGAAAGGCTGCTGAGTATCCAATGAACGACCCGAAACACATTGTATATAACCATGTCATAATCCAAGTATGTTTTTTTTTGAAAATGACAAATTGATCCGAAATGGACTGTTTAGCAGAAGGAATGTTATCCATTCCAAATAATGCAGCAATGGTAACTAATATAATAGGAATGACCCATACAAATGCTGCATTTTGAATCCATACTGATGAACCGTCAGCTAAAGTTTGGCTTGTACCGCCAAAAGCTCCAAAAATACTTATTGCAATCACAATCGGAGATGTAAACTGTACAACACTTACGCCAAGATTTCCGATTCCTGCGTTAATGCCTAAAGCCGCACCCTTTGATTTTTTGGGGTAAAAGAAGCTGATGTTTGCCATAGAGGATGAGAAATTACCACCACCAAAACCACAAAGAGCAGCCAATATGGCCATTGTTGTGAATGAAGTATCAGGATTTTGTACTGCAATTCCAATTCCTATTGCAGGTATCAGTAAAGAGGCAGTTGAGATCACTGTCCAGTTTCGCCCCCCAAATATCCCGACTAAAAAAGTATAAAAAATACGTAAAGTAGCTCCAGTTAATCCAGGTAATGCAGCTAAAGTAAATAGTTCACTACTAGAAAAATTAAAACCAACATCATTTAAACGAACAGCAACAACAGACCAAATTTGCCATACTACAAATGCCAAAAGGAGTGCTGGTACTGAAATCCATAAATTACGTCTTGCATGTTTTTTTCCCTCAGATTCCCAAAACTGCTCATCCTCAGGGTTCCAATTTGTTCCTATTCTTGCCATCTTGTTTTCTCCTTATATGAATTGAATATTTATTGTTGAAATACTTATTTTATTCTCCCAATTGCTTCCTAATTTTATTCATTGTCATTCTATGATAGTTAATAGAATAGATGGGGATTTTGGATGTTTGTGAGAAGGGGGTATAAGAATAATGTTATAATATGGGTTAGTTTATGAATGAGGTGAAATGATCATGGGATTAATTTATATCATAATTACGTTTTTATTCTTTTTCATACTTTATATAGTGATCCAATCTGCAATCAACAACTCAGAACTAACTGAAACATTAAAACAGTTAAATCGAAAATTAGAAAAGAGTAGATTGATACAAGAAGAAAGTCGGAAGGAAGAAGATGAGTATCTTCTAACTGTAAAATATGATAATTGTCCTGGTTGCAATAAAAAAATACTATTAAATGAAGAAAAGTGTCCTAAATGTGGACTATTAATAGCTAAAGAAAGCTGCCCGGCTTGTGGAACTCAAGTGTTTTTGAACAATAAAGAATGTAATTCATGTGGATTGAAATTACGTGATAGTTAACGATTGGAGTGGGAATCATCATGTTTAAACATATCATTGATGATAACTTGGATATAAGAATATTAGAGCTTCGACATGCTGAACAACTTTTTGATCTAGTTAGCTGTAATCAGGATTATTTAGCTGAGTGGTTACCTTGGGTACAAGGAAATACAATAGATCATACAAAAGGGTTCATTGAAGCAGCACTACAAAAGCTTGCAAACAATGATGGGATTGATTGTGGTATTTTTTATCATGATCGTATTGTAGGGTG
This sequence comes from Chengkuizengella sediminis, assembly GCF_010078385.1. NCBI lineage: Bacteria > Bacillati > Bacillota > Bacilli > Caryophanales > Paenibacillaceae > Chengkuizengella > Chengkuizengella sediminis. The sequence continues at coordinate 287,373 of NZ_SIJC01000004.1, read as the reverse complement.
TATAAGTTTACATAGACTAGATTGGTTAAATAAAAAAACATCTATTGGATATTGGTTGGATGGATCTCTTCAAGGGCAAGGGATTATGACCAAAGCTTGCAAAGCAATGATAAACTACTCATTTAAAGATTTACAATTAAATCGTATAGAGATACGTGCGGGAGTAAACAATTTGAAGAGCAGGGCCATTCCTGAAAGACTTGGTTTTGAAAAGGAAGGAATGATGCGCATGGCAGAATGGGTAAATAATCGTTATATCAATCATGTTGTTTATGGTTTGTTGAAAGAAGACTGGGATAACTAATAAGTTAAGTTAGGGTGAACTCAAATGAATATTTTTGTTGTTTTACTAATTCTAGCGGGATTAACTGTAGGTTTTATAGTAATTACGGAACATGTGGTGCGTACGGCAGTGGATACATCAAAAATGGCAACTGATTTGAAAGAAATCAAACGTATGCTAAAATCATTCAAGGAATCACAGCTAGAAGAATGACTATAAAACATTAATTTTTTATATGTTTTAAAAATAATGGGAGGGGAGAGTACCATGAGGACAATTAAAGTAGTACCTTATCAGGTTGATTGGGTAAACAAGTTCCAAGAAGAGGCGTTGAAAATAAAAGAAGTTTTCGGAGATCAATTATTAGAAATCCATCATATAGGCAGCACCTCCGTACCTGGTTTAAAAGCCAAACCTATCATTGATATCATCCCAGTAGTTAAAAATATTAAAGAAATAGATTTATGCAATGAAAAAATGGAAGCTATCGGCTATGAAGCAAGAGGAGAGTTTGGTATACCAGGTCGTAGATATTTTCCTAAAGGTGGAGAAAATTATCGATCACATCATGTACATGTATTTCAAATAGGTGATCAACAAATAAAAAGACATCTTGTTTTCCGCGATTATTTAATAACTCATCCTGAAGTTGCAAAAGAATATGAAGATTTAAAAGAAGAATTAGCAAGTAAATTTTCAAACAATCCAGAGCGATATTCGAATGGAAAAGAAACATTTATTAAAGAAACAGATGAGAAGGCATTAAAATTTTATAGTGAAATGTAACATAGATTCAGTAACAAATCAGATTAGATAAATCAACTTTTGTATACCCTCATCCTTACTTGATAAAAACCAAAGGAGTCAAATGGAATGATAAATGTAAAAGATAAATTAGACCAGTCAGAAATTATTGAGTTACTTGCACTTTGTACTTTCTCTGATTCCAATCGATTAGAAGAAACAATTCAAAATTATAAAAACGAAAATGATGTTGAAATTTATGGTTTTGAAAAGGAAAACAAGGTAGTGGGAATCATAGGTTTCCAAATGAATGAAACCCAGATGGAGTTAAAACATATCGCTGTTTCACCACCCCAACGATATAAAGGAATTGGAAGCTTAATGATCAATGCGATGATAAACTTAAAAAAACCAACTCAAGTCATATCTGAAACAGACGACGATGCAGTAGATTTTTATCGCAGTAGTGGTTTTACAGTATATAGCTTAGGTGAAAAATTCCCTGGAGTTGAGAGATATCGTTGTGAATTTGAGGTTGAGCAAATAGATATATAAAACCATGTAGATTTAAGAATATAAAGGTATCTGATGGTCTTATTTCATGATTTTTATGGATTTTATTAAAATAGCGGGAAATAACGGTCTTATATCAATGGTTTTATGCAAATATGCAAAAATCGATTTAAAATGAGTTAAATAAGACCAAAATTTCCACTTATTTTAATTTAGGATAGTGAATTCACATAAATAAGACCCTAAATTCCCGTTAATTCATGTAGTACCAACTCACACACTTTTTGTCTATCATAAAAGTAGTAGTTATTAATATCAAAGCTTTTCTTCTCCAGGTTATTGAATCCCAAAATAGCATAAATGAAAACCTAATATGGCAATATCATTACTACCTAATATTCATTATAATAAAGTTCAGATTTGCAATTCAGTTTAAAGTATATGAAAATGTACATGTTATTTTCATTTGCTGAACAATAAATGATTTTATGGGGTGGAAAAATGACAATATTACAATTCCCAAAAGACTTTAAATGGGGTACTGCAACAGCAGCCTACCAAATTGAAGGGGCTTATGATAAAGACGGAAGAGGAATGTCAATCTGGGATACGTTTTCTCGAATTCCTGGTAAAGTATTTGAGGGAGACAACGGTGATGTAGCTTGTGATAGTTATCATCGTTATGAAGAAGATATACAATTAATGAAACAACTAGGGATCACAGTGTATCGATTTTCTGTTTCGTGGCCGAGAATTTTTCCTAATGGAACTGGTGAAATCAATCAAAAAGGTTTAGCGTATTATCACAATTTCGTAGATAAATTATTGGAAAATGGTATAGAACCTTATTGTACATTATATCATTGGGATTTGCCTCAAGCTTTGCAAGATCAAGGTGGTTGGGAGAATCGTGAGAGCATTGACGCTTTTGTAAATTATGCAGAGACAATGTTTAAAGAATTTGCAGGTAAAATTAAAAGCTGGATGACTTTTAATGAGATGTGGTGCAGTGCTTTCTTGTCCAACTATTATGGCAATCATGCGCCAGGTAAAAAAAATATACAGACAGCAGTGGATGTTGCTCATCATTTATTGGTAGCACACGGAAAAACAGTCAGCAAATATAGAGAGCTAGGAGTAGAAGGACAAATTGGATATGCTCCTAACGTGACTTGGAATGAACCATTCAGTAATAAGCAAGAAGATATTGATACAGCCAATAGAGGCAGGGCTTGGTATGTTGAGTGGTTTATGGACCCTGTGTTTAAAGGAAGTTATCCGCAATTTATGGTCGATTGGTTTGAACAAAAAGGCGTGAAGATGAACGTTCAACCTGGAGATATGGAAGCTATTCATCAGCCAATTGATTTCCTTGGCATTAATTATTATACAGGTGGAGTTGTGAAATTTAAGGAAGACTCTGATATATTAGACAATGAGGGTATTAATGTTGGTCGTGATAAAACAGATATTGGTTGGGACATTTATCCTGAAGGGTTGTATTATGTTTTAAAATTCATAACAGATCGGTATGGACAAATCCCTATTTATATTACTGAAAACGGGGCATGTTATAATGATGAGCCTAAAGATGGTATTGTAAATGATGAGGGTAGAACTTCATTTTTGAAAAAACATATCCTACAACTTCATCGTTCTATTGAATCTGGTGTGAATGTAAAAGGATACATGTGCTGGTCTATGATGGATAACTTCGAATGGGCATACGGTTATAGCATGCGTTTTGGACTAGTCCATGTGAATTATCGAACGCAAGAGAGAACACCAAAAGAGAGTTACTATTGGTATCAAAAGTTAGTTAAAAATAATTATCTTAAAGTATAGATATATGAAGGCACTCTTTGAAAGGGTGCCTTTTATATTTTCTAAAAAAAATCGATCGTAAGTATACGATCGACCTTATTTGTGGTGGAAATCTCCCTCAATACATCCTAAGCTGACAATACTATAAGAATAATAGATTATAATTACGTTTGACCACTTAATTTTTTCTCTTTTTCTTCTTTTAATACTTCCAAGAATTTTTTCGTTTCATAAACGACTACCCCAGATAATCCGAGCAGTCCAATTAAGTTTGGTATCGCCATCAATCCATTCATTATATCTGCAATGCCCCAAACGGTTTCTAAAGTCGACACAGCACCAATCCAAACTACTAGAGCAAACAACGCACGATATAAATACTTCATAGCAGGATGATTAATTAAGTACGTAAAACACTTCTCTCCGTAATAAGACCATCCTATAATCGTAGAAAAGGCAAAGAATACTAGACCGATGGTAACAATAATAGATCCTGATGAACCTAAGAACAATTCAAATGTGCTTGTGGTTAACTCGGATCCTTCTAAATCCCCTTTGTATAAGTCCCCCATAACAAGGGCAATTCCTGTTATTGAACAAATGATAATTGTATCGATAAATACTTGTGTCATTGAAACAAGAGCTTGGCGACCTGGATAGTCCGTTTTGGCTGCGGCTGCAGCAATTGGAGCAGAACCTAAACCAGCTTCATTGGAAAATACACCTCGAGCAACCCCCCAGCGAATGACAGCACCAAGTGCACCCCCTGCAACTGCTTGCCCCGTAAAGGCATCTGTGAAAATAAGAGCAATTGCATTTGGAACTAATTCAGCATTTAAAATAATGATGATTAAACCAGCACCCACATAAAAAAGTGCCATAATTGGAACGAAGAAGGCTGTAACTTTTCCTATGATTTTGATTCCTCCAATAATGACTAAAGCAGTTAACAAGGCTAATACAGGTCCTGTGAGCAATGGTGAAATAGAAAAAGTAGACTCTAGTGCACCTGCAACAGAATTAGATTGAACCATATTCCCAATGCCAAATGCAGCAACTGCACCAAATAGTGCAAAAAGGATGGCAAGCCACTTTTGTTTCAAACCTTTTTCAAGGTAGTACATAGGTCCACCTGACATTTCTCCATCTGCATTCTTTACACGATATTTTACGGCTAAAATCGCTTCTGCATATTTTGTTGCCATTCCAAATAATGCCGTCATCCACATCCAAAACACAGCACCTGGTCCACCTAACATCACTGCTGTTGCTACTCCGACAATATTCCCTGTCCCAACCGTTGCAGCAAGAGCAGTCATAAGTGCCTGAAAGTGAGAGATATCCCCTTCAGATTTTTTATCTTGATTTCTAGTAAAAGCAAGTTTTAGAGAGTATGGCAATAATCTTAGCTGCAAAAGCCCTAGACGAATGGTCAAATATATTCCAGTTCCAACAAGTAATACAAGAAGTGGTGGTCCCCAAACAAAACTTGAAATTTCACTAATTAAATTTTCCATGATTCCTTTTACCTCCTCTTAAAAAAGCTTGTATTAAAATTCTTACTTAATAGTTATTAGAGGTAAGGAGGATTTAGAATTAGAAAAACACTTCATATGATGGAAAGTCCAAATTAGAGTAAGGATTTTTCTCCTTTCAATTCAAATCAATTTGACCTGCTTTTACATATAATCTCTATATATCCATCTATTTTAGTGTAGAAGGATTATATCCTCTATATTTCTTAAATTGTTTACTGAAAAAATAAATATCCTCATAGCCAAGCGCACCTGCTACTTCTGTTACATTCATACCTGTGTAATAAAGTAAATACTCCGCTCGTTCAATTCTTGATTCTATCATATATTCCCGAACTGATTTTCCAATTAACTCCTTAAATTTTAAGGAAAAATATCTTGGGGAGATTTGAGCTCTACTAGCTAATTCCTCTAACGAAAACCACTCGCTAGGATGTTCATGAATGTAATTGGCAACTTCAAAAATAGACTCTTTTAAATGATGTTGTTTTTGTTGAACGTCATCTCCTGAATCTTGATCAGATCGTAATAGATGGATCATTAACTGTTTTAAAATGAGCTGTGCTTCTTCAATTGCATAATCCTGCTCATTTAACATCAGTCGCACATAAGAGGTTAAGATCGTTTGAAAATCCATTTTGTTTTTAATTACTCGATATCGAACTGGTATTTGTTCAGGTTGTTTCTTCAATGAAAAGTGAATATAAGAGATGGTTAATGGGTTTTGTGGATCATGTGTTGCACTTGTAAAGTCTCCTGGTCGAAATAAAAAACATGAGCCTTTAGAAACTTGAAAAACTTGATCATTCACAATGACTTTTCCCTGACCATCCCAGACATAAAAAAGGTCATAGTGGGGAAGAGGCACATCTCTTTTTATCCATTTCCACTCTGGTTCACATGTGATTTTCGCAAAATATCTAGTGACCACAAATGAGTTTACATGAACTTGCAACATATTTTATTCCACCTTATTAAAAGAATTTAAAAGTTAAAACATAAGTATTTTTTCACAATTAACAGTAAGATTTCAAAATTCTTATATTATTGTCCATGTACTAAAATACAAATTTTTATTTATAACTTACATTTCAATAATCAAGCTTATTAAGTATATTATATATCAAAAGTAAGTATAAAAATACAAATGAGTTCAATAAAATATGAATAATAGGGGGAGAGAAGAAATGGTTTTAGGTGGAACGAGCAAAAGTAACGAACAGGGACAGTTGGAGATTGGAGGTTGTAACGCAATCAACCTGACAACCCAGTATGGCACACCTTTGTATGTATATGATGAAAAATTGATTAGAGACAATATTCGTTCATACATCAATGCTTTCAAAAAACATAAAGTAAAGTTTAATATTGCATATGCAAGTAAAGCTTTAAGTAACATAGCTATTTGCCAAGTTATAAAAGAAGAGGGATTAAGTATAGATGTTGTCTCAGCTGGAGAATTATACACTGCGTTGAAATCAGGTTTTCCAGCTTCCCGTATTCATTTTCATGGAAATAATAAAACACCAGAAGAAATTAAAATGGCTCTTCAAGCAAAAATTGGTTGTTATGTCGTTGATAATTTTTATGAATTAGATTTATTGAATAGTTTAGCTAAAAAACACAACCAAATTGTTTCCATTTTATTTCGAATTTCGCCAGGGGTAAAGGCACACACACATCAATATATTCAAACAGGTCAACAGGATTCAAAGTTTGGGTTTGATATGATCAGCGGTCAAGCTCTTGATGCAATTAAGCTGTTAGATGAGAGAGAAAACCTTCGTTTCTTAGGATTCCACTGTCATTTAGGGTCACAGATTTTTGAAAAAGAGGGGTACCTTTATGCACTGAAAAGATTTTTTGATTTAATGGATAGAATAAAACATCAATTTGGTGTGGATACCCAAGTTATTAATTTAGGCGGAGGATTCGGAATTCGTTATACAGATGATGATAATCCTTTAAGAGCAGAGGAATATATTGATAGTATTGTAGAAGCTGTGAAACGAGAATGTAATGATCGTCATTTGGATGATCTTCCTGAGATTTGGATTGAACCAGGAAGAAGTATCGTAGGTGAAGCAGGAACTACACTTTATACCATTGGATCAGAAAAAGAGATACCAGGGATCAAAAAGTACGTAGCAGTTGATGGTGGAATGACGGATAATCTTAGACCAGCTTTGTATCAAGGAAAGTATAATGCATTCATTGCTAACAGAGTTGATGATGATCCAGTTGAAGTTGTATCGATTGCAGGAAAATGTTGTGAAAGTGGAGATATGTTAATCCATGATATTAAACTACCAAAAGTGAAAAATGGAGAAATTTTAGCTGTACCTTGTACGGGAGCTTATGGATATGCGATGGCAAACAATTATAATCGTATAACTAGACCTGCTATGGTTTTTGTGAAAGATGGAAAATCAGTTGAAGTTGTAAAAAGAGAAACGTTAGATCAATTGATTCAAAATGACCTTGAACTTATTTGAATATTCTAAAACCCTCGCCTGAACTCAACGAGGGTTTCTGAATGATTAATCCCAATTATTAAGATATGGATAAGGGTCGATTGAACTCCAATTGGGTAGTTTATATATACCAAAATGAAGATGATTTTCAAATTTTCCTGAGGTCCCTTCAGGACCGTAACCTGTACTTCCTACATAACCAATGATTTGCCCTTTTTTCACTTCAGCACCTATTCCCACACCACTTGCATAACTGGACATGTGAGCATAATAAAATATAGTCGAATCATCTACTTGAATGGCCAGTCTCCAGCCACCATATTGGCTCCAACCATATCTAACTACTTTTCCATTTAGTACACTGTAGATAGGTGTCCCCTTATTCGCCATAATATCTATCCCTTCATGGCTGCGAGTACCAGTTCCACTAGGATTATAGTTTCTACCATCTCCATAACTATTTACATAAGTTTTATATGTCCCTGTTTTTAGAGGAAACATACCATCTTCAAATATGTTTAGTTGATTTTGAGATCTTGTTTGATTGTTTGAATTTGAGCTTGAACTTGGAATATAGATTGTTTGACCGATGATTAAATTGTTAGGGTTTGAAATTTGAGGGTTGGCATCTATTAAAACCTGTGTGTTAATCCCTAATCTTTGTGAGATAATCCACATTGTATCATTTGCTTGAACTATGTAACTACTGCGAGCACTTGAATTTGGAAGATAGATTACTTGTCCAATTCTTAAATTGTTGGGGTTTGAAACGTGAGGATTAGCATCCATTAAAACTTGTGTATTAATTCCAAATCTTTGTGATATGATCCACAACGTGTCATTAGCTTTTACTGTATATTGATTGTTATCTTTTGAAACTATCAACGATTGTCCAGGAAAAATGTCATCTGAGGATAGATTATTTAATGATTTTAATTCAGCCACTGTGAGAGAATAACGATCTGCGATTTTCCACAATACGTCTCCAGAATTTACTGAGTATGTGGCAGCAAACGAGTTACTCGCCATGGAAGCGCTTAAAGTAAGTCCTACAAGTAAAGATGTTATTTTTTTTCTCATGATGTCATCTCCTTGGTGTTATATAAACTATCATATCGTATATAAAATATTAATAAAATGGACAAATGATGGAAAAAATACATTATATAGGGATCTGGTATATAAAAATATACGTATAACTAAAGGAGAGATGGACAGTGAGGAAAAAATGGATCATTATCGGGCTTTTACTTAGCGTGGTCACCCTAGGTATATTTGTTTTCAATGGAGAAGAGGAGGCTCGGAGTGTAGCATTAAGAAATAAATTGTTTGCAGAAATTGGAGGAGAAGCCCCAACATTTTCTTTGAAAACACTACAAAATAATGAGGTTTATAAATTCGACAATAATTTAGGAAAACCAATGATTATCAATTTTTGGGCTTCATGGTGTGGTCCTTGTAAATTAGAAGCACCAGAGCTTGTAAAATTATATGACAAGTATCAACCAGAAATAGAAATTGTTGCAATTAATATTACAGCTGAGGACTCATTAAAAAGTGCCAAAAAATTTGCTCAAACATATGGATTTCAATTTCCTGTATTGATGGATGAAGATGCAGAGGTTTCTGATGTATATATTGTACAAGCCATTCCAACTACGTATTTTATTGATAAGGATGGGATGATTGTGGATAAAGTGCTTGGATCAGTTGAACCTGAAGTTTTAGAAAAAAAATTAAAAGGGCTGATTCGTTAGATTTTATATTTGCAGTCATCATCTATCGATTTTTAACAAAACTTGAATTGATTAATTAAATTATTGTGATTGGAAGATATTAAGGACTGTCCTAAGAGTTAATGACAGTCCCTTTTCACGTTTTCAATTAAGGTTAATTATGGATTAGTTGTTATCCATTCCCTTCTACAATAAGTTGATATATTTGATATACTATATTAATTGTAAATCACATTTGTTAATTTTAAAAAGATACTTAAATTATCGCAGCAAACGCTTGACAGTCCAGTGTATCCGAGGACATATCTGATAATAACTGAAGGGAGCGGAACATGAAAAAAAGTGTAATCATATTTGGGATTACCATTTTAATATATATCATTCTTTTTGGAATATTCAATTTTGTTTCGAGCCAGTTTACTCAAAAAGATATACCAATAGCAGAGGAAGGAATATTGGATTTATCTACTTGGGATTCGATAGATGGAGGGATCATTTCACTAGATGGAGAGTGGGAGTTTTTCCCCGAGCAAATGTTAGATGCTGATGATTTTAAGGGGAATCAGGAGCTTGATCTTTCTTCTATGTATGTTCAGGTTCCTGCGATTTGGACCACATATAACAACGACGATCAGTCCATGAGTCCGTTTGGAAAAGCCACCTATCGTTTAAAAATTAAAATTGATGGTGGAGATCAAATTTTTGGTATAAAAACCTCATCTATACGCATGTCAAATCGGATTTTCGTCAATGGGGATATCATTGGTTCCAGTGGTGATCCTAACGCTGAAAAAAAATATTCACCTGGATACACTCCTTATGTTGCATATTTCACGATGGAAAAAGGGATGAATGAAATTATCGTACAAGTAGCAAATTATCATTTCTTTGCTGGTGGAGGAATTGTGAACCCCATCTATTTCGGGGAACAACATCATATTTCTCAATTAAGGGATAAAACATTGATGCATGATTGGGTGTTATCTAGTGTTTTCATCATTATGGGTCTATATTTTATAGGCTTGTTTTCTCAGAGGAGGGAAGATTTATTTTTGTTGTTTTTCTCCATATATTGTTTTTCTTATGGGGTGTATGGAGCTGCTCATGGAGAAAAAGTATGGTATTTTCTCTTTCCTGATACTCCATACTATATCATGATAAGGATACAGATTTTTGTAGTCATGTCGGCTAGTATCTCCTTGTTTTTATATATTTCAACTGCATTTGAAGAAATGATATCAAAGAGATTTGTAAGAATAGGTATTGCAGTAGGTTTTATCTTATTGTTATATACTATATTTTTCCCCTTTTCTTTAGCGTTTTGGGTGCATATGCTCATTATCCTCTATACTCTTTCAGCACATATGTATGCTACATATATATTGATTGCAGCAGCCTCAAAAAAAATGGAAGGCAGCATTTATATGATTTTTGGAGCGATTGCAATGAGTGGGTATGCACTTAAGTATATTACCGCATTTCTTACCGGAACAGTATGGCTATCTTTATTCCCTATAGAACCTTTTGTCCTCTTATTAATGTTCTCTTTGCTAATGTCCCTACGTTTTTCAAATGCTTTTAAGAAAAATGAACAATTATCCTTAGAGTTACTAGAAGTGGACAAAGTGAAAGATGAATTTCTAGCTAAAACTTCACATGAATTAAAAACACCACTACACGGGATTATCAATATTTCGTCGTTTTTACTGGATGAAAAAGAGACAAAAATATCAACTAAACAAAAAGAAAATCTTTCATTGATTCATGATACATCCATGAAATTATCTAACCTTGTGAACGATCTTATTGATGTTACAAGATTGAAAAATGGAGAATTTAGGTTACAACTAACGAATGTAGATTTAAAAGTATCTACACAAATTGTTTTTGACGTATTAACCTTTGAGATTCAAGGGAAACAAATTCAATTGATTAATGAAATCGATGAATCAACTTTAGTCATGGCAGATGAAAATCGAATTAGACAAGTTTTATACAATTTAATTCATAACGCGATAAAACACACACAAGCCGGTTATATTACTATTTCTTCTAAATTAAGTGATGAGAAGATTTATTTTTATGTTGAGGACACAGGAATAGGGGTGCCGGAAGAAAAACAAGAAGAGATCTTTGGTTACTTCGAACAAATAGATCAGTTGTCAGCACTAAATGGGTATCAAAGTATGGGACTAGGTTTATATATTAGTCAACAACTCATAGAAAAAATGAATGGTGAGATTTGGGTGGATTGGTCTGAAGTTGGTAAAGGGACTAGAATTGGTTTTACGTTACCAAGAGCAGAACATTTGGAACATAAAGTAGAAGGAAGAGATTTTGGACCTCTATCCACTGGGAATTCTACTAAAATTATAACATCACAGCATGATTTGGACATAGTGAGACAGTATGAGCAGACGATATTAGTCGTAGACGATGAACCATCAAATATACATCTTTTATTAAATATACTGTCCAAATATGAATACAATGTGATTACGGCTTTTTCAGGAAAAGAAGCATTAAGGAAATTAGAACTATTTGAACAAATTGATTTAGCTATTCTGGATGTGATGATGCCTGAAATGTCTGGTATTGAATTATGTCAAAAAATTAGAGAGAACCATTCGTTACTTGAATTACCTGTATTATTCGCCACCGTAAAAGATTTACCAGAAGATATTGAACTTGGATTTAAAGCAGGAGCAAATGACTATATTACCAAACCTTTTGACTCACAGACGATCATAGCAAGAATCCAAACCTTGCTTTCTATGAAAACATCCATGGAAGATGCTTTTCAAAATGAGATGGCGTTTTTACAAGCCCAAATTAAACCCCACTTTTTATACAATGCGATTAGTAACATTATTGCTTTTTGTTATACGGATGGTAAAAAAGCAGCTCACTTACTAAATATGTTAAGTCAGTATCTACGTATTATATTTAATACGGATCATAAAACAATGGTTGTACCACTTGATAGAGAAATGAGTTTAATTAAAGCTTATGTGGAAATTGAAAAAGCTAGGTTTGATCGATTTGAGTTCATATATCATGTTGATGAAGGACTTGAAGAGGAACATATTCCATCATTATGTATCCAACCGTTTGTAGAAAATGCCATTCGACATGGACTTTTTCAAAAAGATGGGATAGGGAAGGTTACTTTATCCATTCATAATCATGGAGAGTTTATTCGTGTAGTTATAGAAGATGATGGAGTAGGTATATCTGAAGATGTATTACATCAGTTTGAAAATGGAAATTTGAAGAACTCAGGTATAGGAATGACAAACATTAAAAAGAGACTGGAATCCATTAAGGGATCAAATATTAAAATTAAATCAACCTTAAATAAAGGAACGAAAGTAACGATAGATTTAACTAAACACTTATTTCTGCAATCATTCTAACTACAAAACAAAAAGAAAACCAGCTATATTTAATTAATGATGCATGAAATCTTTAAACCAGTATAGTATCCATATACTTATAACAAAAAATGTATATGGGTAAGAACAAGGTGAGCCGAATTGAGAAACTATGAAAAACAAATCAAAGTAGTAGGATTAACTGTTATATCTTTGTTATGCATCTTTTTCTTCGTAATGATGAATTATGCTACTCTATCAAATTCATCAGCCCCTGTGGCAGATAATGGAGTGTTAGATTTATCTTCATGGAATTTTGAAGATGGACTAGTGAGTCTGAATGGAGAATGGGAATATTATGAGGATAAACTCCTTAAACCTGAAGATTTTGCTAAAGACAAATTTTCATTAAAAGAATTTGAAATAATTCCTAAATTTCCCAGAGAATTCAAGAGAGAAGGACATGCTACGTATCGGCTAACGATAAAATTAGGTGATCAGTTTCCTCGCGGCGGATACGGACTAAAGATGGAACATGTCATGACTGCCTCTAAGTTATTTGTAGATGATCAATTACAAAGTCAGAGTGGTTTGCCAGCTGATAATAAAGAGAAACATATTTTAGGCAGTGCGCCCCATGCAACTTATTTTCAAACAGATAAGAATGAAATGACGATTGTGATTCAAGTTTCAAAATATAATTATCTAGATCGTAGTTTTATCGAAGAAATAAAATTTGGAACTCAAGAAGATATCTCAAGATTGGAATATGTTTTGTTTGCCACAGATATTTCCATTATTGTAATGTTATTAGTTATTAGTTTAATTCATTTAAGTATTTATTTTATTCGAATGAAGGAGAAAACTTATCTTTACAGTGGTCTTTTCTTTCTTTCTGTTCTTTTTGTATATTTTTGTATTAATGAGATGTCATTGATAAGTTTATTTCCATTCATATCAACTGAAATGATATATAAATTAGTATATATCTCAGTTTATTCTGGTGTTCCTCTACTTATTTTGTTTGTTTTTGAAATCATACCACATCTATTTTCAAATCGTATAATTCGGATCATGTGTATCCCATTCGTGTTTTATGTAATAGCAATTATTGTATTACCTTATTCGATATATATACATCTGGATATAGTTGCTAAGGTATATGCTATGTTTATCGTTTTTTTAGTTTTTTATAGGCTATGTTGGTTATTTTTAAAAAGGAAAAATGATCATTTAGAAAACTTCGAATTATTATTATTATTAGGTGCTATGTTTACTCTTCTTCTTGAAGGTCTCAGTTTTATTTTTTACCAATATTTTTTTATGAATATTAGTTTAATTGTATTTGTGATCTTTATGAATATTTTCTTAGCACTTCGCTATACTAATGCTTTCAATAATCTTGAAAATTTATCAGAAAGACTTTTTATTATTAACGAAATGAAAGATGAATTTTTAGTTAAAACTTCACATGAGTTAAAAACACCACTGCACGGGATTATCAATATTTCGTCATTTTTATTAGATGAAAAAGATGCAGGGATGTCAACAAAACAAAAAGAAAATCTTTCATTGATTCATGATACATCCATGAAATTATCTAACTTAGTAAATGATCTTATTGATGTGACTAGATTGAAAAATGGAGAATTTAGACTTCAACTCACAAAGGTAGATTTAAAAGTATCTACACAAATTGTTTTTGACATATTAACCTTTGAGATTCAAGGGAAACAAATTCAATTGATCAATGAAATTGATGAATCGACTTTAGTTATCGCAGATGAAAATCGAATTAGACAAGTTCTATATAACTTAATTCATAATGCGATAAAACATACACAAGCCGGTTATATTACTATTTCTTCTACATTAAGTGATGAGAAGATTTATTTTTATGTTGAGGACACAGGAATAGGATTGCCGGAAGAAAAACAAGAAGAGATTTTTGGTTACTTCGAACAACTAAATCATTTGTCACCACAAAACGGATACCAAAGTATGGGATTAGGTTTATATATTAGTCGACAACTCATAGAAAAAATGAATGGTGAGATTTGGGTGGATTGGTCTGAAGTTGGTAAAGGGACTAGACTTGGTTTTACGTTACCAAGAGCAGAACATTTGGAGCATAAAGTAGAAGGAAGAGATTTTGGACCTCTATCCACTGGAAATTCTACTAAAATTATAACATCACAGCATGATCTGGACATAGTGAGACAGTATAAGCAGACGATACTAGTCGTAGACGATGAACCATCAAATATACATCTTTTATTAAATATACTGTCCAAATATGAATACAATGTGATTACGGCTTTTTCAGGAAAAGAAGCATTAAGGAAATTAGAGCTATTTGAACAAATTGATTTAGCTATTCTGGATGTGATGATGCCTGAAATGTCTGGTATTGAATTATGTCAAAAAATTAGAGAGACCCATTCGTTACTTGAATTACCTTTATTATTCGCCACCGTAAAAGATTTACCAGAAGATATTGAACTAGGATTTAAAGCAGGAGCAAATGACTATATTACCAAACCTTTTGACTCACAGACGATCATAGCAAGAATCCAAACCTTGCTTTCTATGAAAACATCCATGGAAGATGCTTTTCAAAATAAGATGGCGTTTTTACAAGCCCAAATTAAACCCCACTTTTTATACAATGCGATTAGTAACATTATTGCTTTTTGTTATACGGATGGTAAAAAAGCAGCTCATTTACTAAATATGTTAAGTCAGTATCTACGTATTATATTTAATACGGATCATAAAACAATGGTTGTACCACTTGATAGAGAAATGAGTTTAATTAAAGCTTATGTGGAAATTGAAAAAGCTAGGTTTGATCGATTTGAGTTCATATATCATGTTGATGAAGGACTTGAAGAGGAACATATTCCATCATTATGTATCCAACCGGTTGTAGAAAATGCCATTCGACACGGACTTTTTCAAAAAGATGGGATAGGGCAGGTTACTTTATCCATTCATAATCATGGAGAGTTTATTCGTGTAGTTATAGAAGATGATGGAGTAGGTATATCTGAAGATGTATTACATCAGTTTGAAAATGGAAATTTGAAGAACTCAGGTATAGGAATGACAAACATTAAAAAGAGACTGGAATCCATTAAGGGAGCTAACATAGAAGTAGAATCAACCTTAGATAAAGGAACAAAAGTAACGATAGATTTACCTAAACATAAGATGGATTTTGAGTGACTTGCTTAAGTTTCTTTAATGGATGTTTATTAAAAAACTTTATTTTACTTATTTTTTGCCGTTCAATGATTTTTTTGAATGGCTTTTTAATGTACATAAGAAATTATAACTTCCTTTTATCTTGTCTTGAAATAAGTTACTATTATAGATTCCTTACATAGTCATTGTAAAAATTTGTGAGTATTTTGTGAGGGGCTTCTGATATACTTTGTTTGTTTTTAAGACTATATACTATAAGTATTTTTTTTGATGTAAAAGAAAATTATAGAAACGGAGACAATGCAATGTTTTTTTTATTAAAGAGAAAGGTACTTTCTTATTTTCCCTCATTATACAAGGTGCGTATCTTTCAGTTAAGGTTTAATAGACATCTTAAAAATATGTCGAACTCTCAGAATTATACAACTCAGATATTAGAACAAACTTTACCTTTTACTTTGAAAAAACATCAATCTTTATTGAGAAGAAGGTTAGGTTCCTCAGATACAAGATTACAAGAAAACAAAATTGTGAATTTAAACCTCTGTATCAATAAGATGGATGGGGTAGTGATCAACCCTGGAGAGACATTTTCATTTTGGAAGCTGATTGGCAATCCAACTGCTAAAAAAGGATTCATAGAAGGTTTGTTATTATCTCAAGGACAGGTTAGTACTGGGATTGGTGGAGGTGTGTGTCAATTAGCAAATTTATTGTATTGGTTGGTTTTACACACACCTTTAAAAGTGGTGGAGAGACATCATCATAGCTTTGATCCATTTCCTGACGATCATAGAGTTCTTCCGTTTGGTAGTGGAGCAAGTGTTTTTTACAATTATATTGATTTTAAGTTTTATAATCCAACGAATCAAAAGTTTCAAATAAAGTTATGGTTAACAGAGAAACAACTTAAGGGAGCTGTTCATAGTGATATGGAATGGAAATACTCCTATCACATTGAGGAAAAGAATCATAAATTCATTCAAAAAGATGGGAAAAACTATCGCGAGAATGAGATTTGGCGCCGAGTAGTTGATAAGAAAACAGGAAATACAATGAATAGAGAGTTGATTGTTCATAACTTTTCTGAGGTAAAATATGATCTAGTAATAGATAATGAACAAAAAGAAGAAAACAACATATAGGTTAAGTTCTTTAATTGATTTCACTTATTTTTTTTGCCATTCAATGATTTTTTTTGGATGGCTTTTAATTGTTAGACCATCTTCTTCAAGAGGGAGGAAACAGCCTTCTTTCACCTGATAAGGTCATCTAACTTTCAGCAGAAGATATAAAAACTCCCATTGAAAGCAAGGTTATCTTTATCTTGAAAAAAGTTACTATTATAGATTCCTTTTCATAGTCATTGTCGAAATTTGTGAGAATTTTGTGAGGGGGTTTTGATATATTAATAAGAATGTTTTAACACGAAGAATCTGGAAGATGATCTTATAAGGGTTAGTAGGGAGAATAGCGTGATGAAAAAAGGCGCAATCATATTAGGGATTATTATATCATCATATGTGATCAATTTTGGAGTAGTAAATTTTGTTGCAAGTCAGTTTGAAGTTGATACACCTGTAGCTCAGAAAGGAGTATTAGATTTAACAAACTGGGATTTCTCAAATGGAGGAATCGTTCCACTTGACGGAGAATGGGAATTTTTCCCTGATCAATTATTAGACGTTAATGATTTTATGGAAGATATGAGTCATAACCTTTCTCCTGTATATGTTCAGGTTCCAGCGAATTGGACCACTTATGATATCGATGGTCAATCCATGAGTCCATATGGAAAAGCAACCTACCGTTTAAAAATTAGTATTGATGAAGAAAATCAAGTTTTTGGTATTAAGTCATCGTCTATTCATATGTCTAATCGGATTTTCATTAATGAGGAGGTAGTTGCTTCCAGTGGAGATCCAGGTGAAGAAGATGTCTACATACCTACGAATAGACCGTATGTTGTTTATTTTACATTAAATAAAGGGTTCAATGAGATCATCATACAAGTGGCCAATTATGATTATTTAGTTGGTGGAGGAATTATCAACTCTATCAACTTTGGGGAGCAACAGCATATTTCTTATTTTAGAGATATAGTCATGATGCATGATTGGGTACAGACATGTGTTTTTATTATCATGGGTCTTTATTTTCTTGGAATATACTCACAGAGGAAGAAGGATTTATTCTTCTTGTTTTTCTCCATATATTGTTTACTCGCTGGATTATTTACTGCTGTTCATGGTGAAAAAATATGGTATATGATATTTCCTGATACTTCATATAATACTTTTCTGAGGTTACAGCTAAATACAGGTATGATTGGATGTATTTCCTTTTATTTATATATCTATAATGCATTTAAAGATGTTGCCTCAAAGAGGGTTGTATGGACTGCAGTAATAATAGGGTCTATCATGGTACTGTATTATATTTTTTTTCCAAATTTTGTACCACTTTGGATGCACATACCCATCGCTATTTTTATAGTTTTTGCACATGTTTTTGCTACGTATGTGTTGATTTCAGCAGCATCAAAAAAAATGGAAGGTAGTTTCTATATGATTTTTGGTGCGATTGCAATGAGTGGATATGTACTTAAATATATTATGGCTATCTATGATATCCTATATGAAAATGTATTGTTATCTATATTTCCAATTGAGCCTTTTGTTTTTTTGTTGATGTTCTCCTTATTGATGTCCTTGCGATTTTCAAATGCCTTCAAGAAAAATGAACAACTATCTCAAGAGTTGCTAATCGTTGATAAAGTGAAGGATGAATTTCTAGCTACAACATCACATGAACTCAAAACACCTTTACATGGAATTATTAATATTTCATCATTTTTACTTGATGAAAAAAATGTGGAAAGTTCAGTAAAACAAAAGGAAAATCTTCCATTGATCCATGATACGTCCATGAAGTTATTTAACTTAGTGAATGATCTCATAGATGTGACTAGATTGAAAAATGGGGAATTTAGGTTACAACTCACAAAAGTCGATTTGAAAGTATCCACTCAAATTGTGTTTGATATATTGGCCTTTGAGATTCGAGGTAAACAAATAGAACTCAAGAATGAAATAGATGAAGTCTCTATTGTTATTGCAGATGAAAATCGAATCCGACAAATATTATATAATCTTATTCAGAATGCAATTAAACATACAGAAAAAGGTCAAATCAATGTTTCTTCTAAACTAATGGATGACAAAATCTATTTTTATGTAGAAGACACAGGAATAGGGATCATAGAAAAAAAACAAGAAGAGATCTTTGGTTACTTTGAACAGATAGACCAGTGGTCTCCACAAAATGGTTATCAAAGTATGGGACTAGGTTTATATATTAGTCGACAGCTTATCGAAAAAATGAATGGTGAGATTTGGGTGGATTGGTCTGAGGTAGGAATAGGGACTAGATTCGGTTTTGTGTTACCAAAAGCAGATTGTCCGGAACAAAGAGTGGAGGGAATTTTACACCAGCAGGTCAGTATCCCACTGAATAAAGTGGTTTCTTCACAACATGATTTTGATATCTTAAATGGACATGAACATACGATACTCATCGTGGATGATGAACTATCCAATATTCAAATATTATTAAATGTATTAACCAAACATAAGTACAATGTCATCACTGCATTCTCTGCAAAAGAAGCGTTGAGGAAACTAGAAAAATTCAAACAAATTGATCTGGTAATATTAGACGTGATGATGCCAGAAATGTCAGGTATTGATTTGTGTGAAAAAATAAGAAAGACCCACTCGTTACTCGAATTACCCGTATTATTCGCAACCGTAAAAGATTTACCAGAAGATATTGAGCTTGGATTTAAAGCAGGTGCCAATGATTATATTACAAAACCGTTTGATGCGAAAACAATTTTAGCTAGGATTCAAACACTCTTATCCATGAAAACATCCATAGAAGAAGCATTTCAAAATGAGATGGCTTTTTTACAATCTCAAATCAAGCCTCACTTTTTATACAATGCAATTAGTATTATTATCGTTTTTTGTTATACAGATGGGCAAAAAGCCGCACATTTGTTGAGCATGTTAAGTCAGTATTTGCGTATTATTTTTAATACTGACCATACAACAACGTTAGTCTCATTAGAAAAAGAATTAAAGTTAGTAGAAGCCTATGTTGAGATTGAAAAAGCTAGATTTGATCGTTTTCATTTTCATGTTGATATAGATAAAGGGCTAGAAAAATTGCTTATTCCACCCTTGTGTATCCAACCTTTTGTGGAAAATGCAATTCGTCATGGTCTATTTGAAAAGGATGAGGCAGGGCAGGTGACTTTAACAATTCGTGATCATGGAAGGTATATAAGTATAGTTATAGAAGATGATGGAGTAGGTATACCCGGTGAGATATTAAAACAATTAGAAAATGGACAAGTGAAATATTCAGGTATAGGAATGACGAACATCAAAAAAAGACTCGAATCCATTAAGGGTTCTAATATTGAAGTAAAATCAACCTTAGAAGAAGGAACAATAGTAAAGATAAATTTACCTAAACAAAAGATGGATAAAATACGACTTGCATCAACAACCGTCCGATGATATTTTGGATGGTTTTTCTTACTTTTTTAATAAGATATGAGTCATTTTAGTTAATCACACTTGACATTATGGCATAAAGCCACCAATATATAGAAGGAATGAATATATATGTTCCATTTATTGAATTATGTGTATAACGGTAGATTACTTTGGTTAGAATCAAAAAAGGATGAAGGCTATGCTTAGAGTAATGATTGTTGAAGATGAACTTCCAATATTAGGATTGATGGAAATGGTTATTCAAGAGAACAATCATTTATCGATTGTAGGGAGTTTTACAAGTCCTGTTGAGGCACTGGATCATTTTCTAATAAAGAAACCGGATGTTGTTTTTCTAGACATTGAGATGCCAAAAATGAATGGATTAGAATTGGCTGAAAAAATGCTGCAAATGAATGAAAATATCCAGATCATTTTTACAACAGCTTATCAGCAGTACGCTTTGGATGCATTCAAGGTTCACGCCGTTGATTATTTACTAAAACCAATCACCTCAGATTCGATTAATCGTATTACAAATCGTCTTTTAAAAACACACAATCTATTAGTGTCTAAATCCAAACAAATAGTTGAGACTCAGAGCGTATCCATTCATTGTTTTGGGACCTTCGAAGTGAGAGCGAGTACTGGGTCGGTAATAAAATGGCCTACAAAAAAAACGGAAGAACTTTTGGCATATCTTCTCATGAATTCTAATCAAACCATTTCAAAGTGGAAATTAGTTGATTTGTTCTGGCCTGATATGGAAGAAAGTCGTGCAATTCATAACTTGCATAATACGATTTATAGATTAAAAAAAGCGTTGAAAGAAAATAACATTTTAATTCAAATTGAAAAATTAAATAATGGATATTTATTAAAAAAAGAGCAGAACGTTTTTTTTGATGCTGAAGAGTTAAGAAACTATACAATAAGGCATTCAGAAGTGACAATGGAAAATTTGAAGGAAAGTGAGCAGGTTTTTTCTTTATATAAAGGTACTTTGTTTGGGTCAAGGGACTGTGAATGGGGTTTGAACTTTAAGGAAGAATTATTGGATCATCATACCAAGTTAACTCAAAATTTAGTGGCATATTACATTAAAACTGGGAGTATTGATCAAGCTGAGCACAAGATTAATCTTTACTTATCGATGTATCCTCTTCATGAAGAGTTGAATTTGATGCTCTTAAAAATCTACTCAACTTATTACACCGAAAGTAATCGCTTGAAAGAGCATTATTACTACTATGAGAAATTATTAAATGAAGAGCTTGATGTTGCACCACCACTAGAAGCTCAAAGGATATTTAGGAAAATAAATAATTAATTTATACATTTGGTAAAATTATTTACACAGAAGGTATAAACATATATAAGAACAGGGAGATTTTTTTAATTCTGTTCTTTTTTTCTTTGAAAAATAGAAGATAAGATCGAATTTGGTCGAGTTTGTGAGAATTTTGTGAGGGGACTTTGGTATTATCTAATAGGATATCTTACAAGAGTTTAACTAACATCAAATATAGTATATAAACAATCTTTTGTTTAGGCAGAAGGGGATTTTTTTGAGGAGGAATGTAACGTGGATAATAATGTTGAGCAAGCAAAAGAAATTCTAGCATCATTGGAAATATTAGATGAAATCGATGAAAATAAATTGCTAGACTTTATCTTGGATTTAATGGAGTAATTATTTCTTTTTTGAATCCCATAACAATTTGATCACTTCATGGAATTTTTTTTGATCTTCTTCATTTGTTAAATCGATGTTAAATTCTCTCATCACTTCTTTAATAATTGCAGAAGTTTTATCATCGGAAAGTTGTGGATTTTTTCTTCCTACTAAATAATCAAGTGATACATCAAAAAAATCTGCTAATTTATTTAGTGTAGCAAATTCTGGAACTCTTCGATTAATTTCATATTGCGCGTAGGTAGATCTTGATATATCCAACTTTTCTGAAACATCTTTTTGAGTTAAATTCAATTTTTTTCTTAATGAAACTAGCCGATCACCTAACACATGTATCTGCTCCCTTTTTAAGTAAGTTTAAAGAATATTATTAATATACTATTTTTTTTGTGCAATAATGTGGCTGAATGTGACTCTAGGTATGTAATAATTTTATAACCTATTCAAATGAAAAACAATAGTATCTTAGTCCTGTTTTAAAAGCAGATAAATCTACAGGTGGTGAGTAATATATAAAGAATTATAATTTTAATGTTTAGAATATTGAAGTTAGGATATGTTGATTCATAGAAACAACCAACAAAACCATGAATTTTTTGTATAAACAAATTAATTATTATTATTTTTTTAAGCAATGATGTGGCTTTAAGTGACTATGGTGCTATACATTATAAATGCAAGGAACAATACTTATTGTTCCTTGCATGAAGAGATAACAATACTATAAGGTGGCGAATCATTATATGAGGAAAATGTTTTAAAGTTAGGAAGAGTAAAGTATAGGAGTGCTTTTTTAAAAATTTTTGAGTAATATTGTGGCTGGATGTGACCATGGTTTTATACATTCATATTTTGGTGGCTGAATGTGACTTTAGGTACGTAAAACTGATCCACAGTATTTTTAAACTTATTATTTGATAGATCAAAAGAACTAGAAGGATATTTAAAATATGTTCTAAATATTTTACAAAGGAGTAATTAAATTGTTATTTAGTAATCACAAAAAAAATAAATTTGTATCTTGTGTACTTATTTTATCTATGTTATTCATGAGTTTTTTACCCCATGTAAGTATGGTATCTGCGGAAGACAGTAATGTAACTGAAACACCTATAAACGAGACTGCTAACGTTGATACCGATCTTTCCTCAGAGGGAGGCAGAAGTATAGACGAAGAAAAAGCTGATGATTCTCAAGAAGAGGATCTGAGTGAAGAAAACGAAGAAGTTAGTGATGATATTCAAACGTCTGATGAAAGTGATATGACTGTAACTTCTAGTGTGTATAATCCAACAGCAACAGAAATATTTATTCTACATATTATTGATGCACAAGATGCAGAGGGCAATCGTTTAACTGGAGATATACAAGTGACAGTGGTAAGTGATGATATTGAAGAGGGGGCAGATGGGACGATTCTCAGCGGTGTAGTCAACTTTTCAGAAGGAACTGCAGACATTCCTATTTTCTTAAACGATGTAGGAGATCACAGTCTAGCTGTAACGGTTGATGGGGTAACTAATGTCAGTAATGTTATGGTAGAAGTCTTGGAATTAAGTAAAATGTTGGAGCAAGCTCCTATGTTTTCACAAATTAATTCTTCCGGAGCTACTTATGTTACGGGTACTGATAATGAAGATAATGATGGTACTAGTTCTCCTGACCATGATATGGGAGAGGGTTTGAAGAAAGGGAATGAGTGGAACGAGGACATAATAAGGGGGAGTGATTGGATAGACGTAAATAGTCCTAATCACCCTATAGAGTTTAATATAAATGTTAACGGACAGCTTCCTGAGGAAAGTGCGACATTAATCATATATGCTTATGATGTTGATGAAGAGTATACAAATAGTGAAGGGGACGAGAAGGATGAAGTCTTCTTCAATGGTGAATCTGTTGGTTTTTTAAGTGGTGCTAATAACGAAATAAGTACAACTAGTTTTGTACTCGACCCTGATTTAGTTCATCAAGGGGATAACTTGGTCGAAATTGAAGTTGATGACGATCGTAATACTGCAGAGTGGAGGTTGCAGGTGAGATGGGGGCAACTACTTATTGATGGTGGATCCGGGGAGGATTTTGAGTTTACAGATTTGAAACTGCAGAATGTAAACAATGGACAAGACGAAGTTACTTTTGATGCAGTGGTGACAGGTCAATCAAATAAAGATTATGATTATAGATTGGAATTGAATATCATTGATCCGGAAAGCAACAATGTTTTTCTAGAGCATTACTATTATACTAATCCAGATGAAATAACTGAGACAGCAGAAATGAAGTATAATACGGATTCGCCGACAGGAACATATATAGTGAATGGTTACTTGTTTAATGATACAACAGGGGTACTGCAACAGGTGAGAAGCACTACCTTTTACCATGAACAAGGTGTAGGTATAGTTCCTCCTGAAATTGAAAAAGTAACTTCTTCAAATGAAAATCGTACTTATGGTGAAGGTGAGCTTATATTAATCGATGTTATCTTTGATGCAATCGTTCACGTTACAGGTGAACCAAAGCTGGAGTTGGAAACTGGAGACATTGATCGTTATGCGAAATATATTTCTGGAACGGGTACAAATACTTTAACCTTTGAGTATATCGTTGAAACAGGTGATTTGACACCTGATCTTGAGTACACAGGTACTGGTGCTTTGGAATTAAATAATGGATCGATTCTTGACAATTTAGATAACAGTGCAAATGTTACGCTTCCAATTATTGGAGGTGGTAATTCACTGTCAGATCTTAAGGATATTGTTATAGATGCTAAACCAGTGAAAATCATAACAGCAGTTCAAGCAGATTTTAGTGATACAGAGCGTTTTGATTTTACTGGTAAAAATAATAATTCTCCAACAGCGGTAGATGATGATAATAATCCTGATACTCCTCCAGTACTTCGTCTTACTGAGAATAGTGAGAAGCAAGCGGGTAGCGCATTTATTGAAGATAAAATTTATATAAGGGATGCAGATTCATTTAGTACTTATTTTACATTTCGTATAGATCATACAGACACCGGAGGTGCTGATGGATTTGCATTTGTAATTCAGCCTATTTCCAGTGGAGAGTTAAATGATGGTGGCGGGATAGGTTACGCAGAAATTAATAGAGGATTAGATGATGGTACAGATGGAAATGAAGCGATATTAAAAAGCTTAGCAGTTGAATTTGATACTCATAATAATGATCAGTGGGTAGTACCTGATGATCTTGGTGAACAAAATAGTAATAATCATATTGGAATAAATGTAGGAGGACACATTAGATCTGTAGCAGTACAATCAATAGATGAAAGTTTCATAAATTTTAATGATGGCTCTGAAGTGCATGTTTGGATAGATTATGGAGAGAGCAGTAATAATACGATTGAAGTAAGAATTGCAAAAAGTAATAACAGGCCTGATTCAGCAATTTTATCCTATAACCTTGATAATTTAACTCAGTATTCTTTTGATGAAGATGGGAGTATTAATTTAGGTGGGAATTTTGACCTAACCGGTAATTTTGAAGGTGATATACATGATAATGGTGTTACATTAGGTGATATTATAGGTGAAGATCAAGCATTTATTGGATTCACCTCTGCAACTGGTCCACAATATGAAGCACATTATATTACTTCTTGGTATTTTGATAATAAATATAATCCAATAGATCACGGGGATAATGATTATGAACAAGCTCCAACAATTGAAATAACAAATGTAGAAAAGTTAAAAGATAATCAATTTGAAATTACCGCAGTAGTAACAGCTAACGATGAGGATGGCAATCCATATGTAGTCGTAGATGAAAAAGTTACTTTTAAAACCAATCTTGGGTACGTAACTCCTGATAGTTTGGCAACTGATGAAAACGGTGAGGCAGTAACAATTCTTGTTTCTGATGAAACTGGATTTGCAACTATAACGGCTATCTTGGATAGTGGGGATACTGCTGAAACAATAGTAGAGATAATAATTCCATCAGAACCAACAGTAGAGAACATTGAGAAGACAGGAATCGAAGGAAGTACAATCTCCTTCGAATTCACAGACTTTAGCGGTAAGTTCGAGGATATAGATGGAGATAGTTTAACCACAGTGAAGCTTACAAGCTTACCATCTACAGATATAGGCACATTGAAGTTAGGGGATGTGAATGTTACTGAAGGACAGGAAATTCCAGTAAGTGACTTAGGAGATCTCAAGTTTGTCCCAGCGGAAAACTGGAACGGAGAAATTGAGTTTACTTGGAATGGTTCGGATGGAACAGCTTATGCGGATGATCCAGCAACAGTAACGATCAAACTAAGTGCAGAAAATGATAAACCAACGGTATCAAACATTACAAAAGAAGGAACCGAAGGAAGTACAATCACGTTT
The DNA here is from genome assembly GCF_010078385.1 of Chengkuizengella sediminis. NCBI lineage: Bacteria > Bacillati > Bacillota > Bacilli > Caryophanales > Paenibacillaceae > Chengkuizengella > Chengkuizengella sediminis. The sequence continues at coordinate 261,046 of NZ_SIJC01000004.1, read as the reverse complement.
ACGTCCACAGACTTTAGTAACAAGTTTGAAGATGTAGATGGGGATGATTTAGCCACAGTAACACTAACAAACTCACCATCTACAGATATAGGCACATTGAAGTTAGGGGATGTGAATGTAACTGAAGGACAAGAAATACCTTTTAGTGAGTTAGTCAACTTAACGTTTGTCCCAGCAGAGAATTGGAATGGAATTACAACGTTTGGTTGGAATGGTTCGGATGGAACAGCTTATGCGGACGATCCAGCTACAGTAACGATCAAACTAAGTGCAGAAAATGATAAACCAACGGTATCAAACATTACAAAAGAAGAAACCGAAGGAAGTACAATCACGTTTACGTCCACAGACTTTAGTAACAAGTTTGAAGATGTAGATGGAGATGATTTAGCCACAGTATCACTAACAAACTCACCATCTACAGATATAGGCACATTGAAGTTAGGGGATGTGAATGTTACTGAAGGACAGGAAATTCCAGTAAGTGACTTAGGAGATCTCAAGTTTGTCCCAGCGGAAAACTGGAACGGAAGCACAACGTTTAGTTGGAACGGTTCGGATGGTATGACCTATGCTGATAATTCAGCAACGGTAAAGATCGAACTAACCGCAGAAAATGATAAACCAACGATATCAAACATTACAAAAGAAGGAATCGAAGGAAGTACAATCACCTTCGAATTCACAGATTTTAGCAGTAAGTTCGAGGATATAGATGGAGATAGTTTAGCTACAGTAACGCTAACATACTTACCATCTGAAGATATAGGCACATTAGAGTTAGGCGATGTGAATGTTACTGAAGGGCAGGAGATTGCAGTAAGTGACTTAGGAGATCTCAAGTTTGTCCCAGCAGAGAATTGGAACGGAACTACAACGTTTGGTTGGAATGGTTCGGATGGAACAGTTTATGCGGAAGATCCAGCAACAGTAACGATCAAACTAAGTGCAGAAAATGATAAACCAACGGTATCAAACATTACAAAAGAAGGAACCGAAGGAAGTACAATCTCCTTCGAATTCACAGACTTCAGCAGTAAGTTTGAGGATATAGATGGAGATAGTTTAGCCACAGTGAAGCTTACAAGCTTACCATCTACTGATATAGGCACATTGAAGTTAGGGGATGTGAATGTTACTGAAGGACAGGAAATTAGTGAGCTAGAAAACTTAACGTTTGTCCCAGCGAAAAACTGGAATGGAAGCACAACGTTTGGTTGGAATGGTTCGGATGGCAAGGCTTATGCAGAGATAGATGCACAGATAAGTATTACTATATTTCAAGATCTAGACGGTTGGGTAGGAGATCGTGAACAAGGAGATGAGACTCCTATAATCGTGTTGCCAGGAAACCCATTAAAACTATCAGCAGTAAGTTCACTAGATGCAGAGAAAGTAATTGCAACATATACTTTTATAAGCGATGGTCATGAAACTATAGAACAAGTAGAATTGAATTTATCTAATGCGAGTACAGTTGATTTAGATAATGAAAAAGTTTGGACTAACATCAAATATTACTTATCAGATCATATTTTACAAGATGAATACGAAGTAACGTTCAATGCTTATGATGAGAATGATAATGTGGTACAGACTGAGGAAGAGAGTCGTATCTCTGAAGATAATAAGTTCCACGTAAGAACAACAATTGACTTGGAAGGAACGATTACTGATCAAGAAACGAAGGAACCTATTGAAAATGCTAAGGTTACTTTGTACGATTCAGCCGGGACTATTCAAATAGCGGAAGTTCATACAGGAGTAGATGGGAAATATTCTTTTGAAAATATCAGAACTAATACTTATTTAATTGAGATTCAAAAATCCGGTTATGGTATAAAGAAAAGCTCCATTCATGCGATACCAGAAAACGTAGAAGATCAGAAAATAGTTCGTGATTTTGAATTAGTGGAATTTAGTTTAGAGTTATTTGCAGATCCGAGTGCTATCGTAGGTGATGGTAAATCTACATCAGAATTAAAAGCTTTGTTGAAAGATAAAGATGGAAAAGTTATTCCAGGAGTAGATGTTGAATTTTCAGCGCCAAGAGGTTCATTTGAGAATTCGTTTGATCTTCAAACAGCAATATCACAAACGAATGGACAAGGAGAAGCATTTGTAACTTATACTTCTGAAAAAATTGAAGGGGTATTATCTCAAAGCATAGTTGTCCAAGCCAGAGCAGAATACAATGGATTAATTGCGATTGAAGAAATCATAGTGACATTCCAACCGGGATCAGTTAAAGGGATTGTCACACAAAACGAAGATTTGGACGGTGATGGAAATCCGGATCCTATTGAGGGAGTAACAGTCATAATTACAAAAGACTTTGATGGTGATGGAAACATAGATTTCTCTGCAGAAGCGAAAACTGACTCAGAAGGTAAATATTCTATCGCAATTCCACGTGGTGATGTTGAGTATGATGTTACTATTATTAAAACTATTGAGTTGGATAATGAAACAAAGGAAGTTGAATTTCATCAAAGTGCTGAAGTTGGTGAAGTAACGGGTAAAGGTGAGGAAGATTTTGATTCCACGAAGACTATCACTGGGGTGATCGGAAGTAAAGAATCCAGTGGGGAATCAGGACTAACACCTCCTGTTAATAACAACTTGAAAGTTTATCTAAAGGATTCATCTGATCAATACATTTTGGACGCAGAGGGACAACCGAAAGGATTCCCAGTAGATGAAGACGGGATTTTCAACGCTGAAGATATTAATATAGGAGATTATGCATTAGAAGTACGTTATGTACATGACGACGGTGAAGAGATCATTATTAACGAACGTAAAGATGGTTCTCTGCCTAAAGTCAGTGTGAACAATAATGGTCAGTTAAACATTGTTGAGGAATTGATTGATCCTTATGGTGTTATTACAGATCAAAAGACGGGTGAAATCATTAAAGATGCGAAAGTCGTTCTATACTATGCGGATACAAAAAGGAATAGGAATAATGGTATTACACCAGATACGAAGGTGGAACTTCCTGAATTAGTTGATTTTGCACCGAACAAAAATCATAATCCACAATACAGTGATAGCTTTGGGAATTATGCGTACATGGTTTATTCATATACAGATTATTATTTAACATCAACTAAAAGTGGTTATTACACCTATACAAGTCCGATTATTTCAGTGGAAACTGCTATCGTACGACATGATATAGAAATGGAGAAAAAGCCTAGTAATAATGGTGGGGGAACTGTAATTATCCCAGTAAATGAAATGGATGTTGCAACGAATCTTTCAGTTGAACAAAGCATCTACCCTGAAGGTAGTCAAGCACCAGTAAAAGTAGACTTCATCAATCTATCAGAGGAGACGTTGAAGAAGGGGGTATTACAAGTTGAAATCCCATCAGACGTGAAAGTCATCGATGCGGATGGCGGAGTAATGGACGATTCAACAATCTCTTGGGAACTGAAGTATGTGGAACCTGAGCAGGCAATTAGCTATGAAATTATGATTGAATTACCGAAGATTGGATCCGAGGAGAAAAATTTTGAACTGACTTCCGACTTCCTATATGCTGGAGAACTTGAACATCCAGAATCGGCTAAGTCATCAGTGAAGCTGAAAGTGGTATCTAATCGTTATGGTTTACATGAACATGAAAAATACATCATGGGATATCCAGATGGCACGTTCAAATCAGAAAAATCATTAACTAGAGCTGAACTTGCTGCTATGATGGCGCGATTGATCGGCAAGTATGATAGTGCGAATGCTTCATACAAGGATGTTGATAGAGAGTATTGGGCTTATGAATATATTAACGTGGTAACAGAGCAAGGTTTATTTAATGGATATATAGACCATTCATTCCGTCCAGATCAGGCCATCACTCGAGCGGAACTAGCCATTGTGATCACTCGTTATTTGGATCTACAGGTTGGTGCACCGATAGAGATGCATTTTGAAGATATTGAAGGAATTTGGGCTGAGGCAGCGATTGAAGCATTGTATCGAAATAGCATGATTAATGGTTATGTTGATGGTACTTTCAAACCAAATGATCCTATCACTCGTGCTGAAACAGTAGTTTTGATCAATCGTATGTTGTATCGTGGACCGCTAGAGAATATCAGTCCAACATTCCCGGATGTTAATCCAACTTACTGGGCATTTGGACATATTGAAGAAGCGTCCGTATCTCATAAATCACAGTATAAAGAGGGGTACGAGGAATTCATACAAGAAATAGAAGATCAAGTAGAATAATTTGGTACACTAATCTCAATAGAAATGATAGAGAATATTAGTTGAAACAACATAGTAAACCAGAATCTTATGTGGATAATCATTCACATAGGATTCTTTTTTCATTTGTAAATTATTAAGCTCTCACCTTTTTTAAGAGAAGAATGAAAACGGAAAACTTTTTCTTTATACATTCTTGTGAGAATTTTGTGAGAGGAGTATGATAACATGTTTTTAAAATGTGAATAAATAGATTGAAGTTATATTGAAGGTGATTTAGTTGATTAATTTGGATAATTTAATAGAAGACTTTGTAGAGGTATCTACCCAGTTTGGTGAGGCAGCTAAAGCTGGGGATATAGTCAATTTAAATAAACAAATGTTAAGGATACATGAGATAAGAAGACATTTAAAGTCTATGAATTCTACAATTGAAATAGTTAGGTTAATCAATCATCCAAATGAATTTGTACGTCTAAAAACGGCATATACATTATTATTGCTAGCACCCGAAAGAAGTAAGGAGATGCTTAAAGAGCTTTCTGCAAAAGAGGAATTTTGGAGCAATGGATTAAAAATCATATAACCATGAAATGGAGATAGACGTATTGAGCGTCTATTTATTTTGTATATTTTTGAAATGCAGGTCACCAATAAGTAATTTTTCAACACAAGTTACCCGGAACACGTGAATTCTCGGTTGAAGCAGGATACACAATCTACCAACTTCTGCATGGAGAGTAGCTTAGTGATTTTCGAAAAATTAGCGTCGACCTATTCAATGGCTTGAATATTGTAACGGATGTAAATAATGAAACTGCAGGGGATGATGCAAATCATTCCCTGCTTTTTTTTGTGACATGAACCTTCAAAAAACAATCCATATTCAATTTATTGCTCAACAATTAACTCACTTTGTTGCGACGGATGAAGCTGAGCATGATGATTTAATCCAACTTTCTCTCAAACCAGGCTTTTGAGAGTTTTTTGCGAGAAGCGTTATTTATAATTGGAATACCCGTTATTTTAAAATAAAACGTAGTGAAATTCGCACTACATGGGTGGAGAAAAAATGTATATTGAAAATGCAACCTTAAGTGACTTGAATGAAATAAATATGCGAGGAGAGAGGATTGTGAAACATGCAAAGAATGTGAACTCGTTATCAAGAGCAGCATTACCAAGTGAAAGATTACTTTGTAGTTCAGATTTTAATCCAGCCCGTATTTCAGCAGGAGGAGAACATACGGTAGGGTTGAAATCAGATGGGACCGTTCAAGCAATTGGATTGAATATTAACGGACAGACGAAGGTATCTAATTGGACAGATATTGTACAGATTTCTGCAGGGATTTATCATACAGTGGGACTGAAATCGGACGGAACTGTAATCACAACTGAAAAAAATGACTTATCTCAGGAAGATATTTTGGGGTGGACAGATATTGTACAGATCTCTGCAGGGTTAGGATGTGCAGATAGATTCTCACATACTGTAGGTTTAAAATCAGATGGGTCGGTGGTGGCGGTAGGAAATAACACCTATGCCCAAACCAATGTATCAAATTGGACAGATATCGTGCAGGTCTCTGCAGGAGGGGGACACACCGTAGGTTTAAAATCAGATGGATCGGTGGTGGCGATAGGAAATAACAGCTATTCCCAAACGAATGTATCAAATTGGACAGATATCGTGCAGATCTCCGCAGGGGTCTACCATACGGTAGGATTAAAATCAGACGAAACAGTGGTTGCAGTTGGGAAAAATATTTCTTACCAGACGAATGTGTCTAGATGGACAGATATCGTGCAAGTCTCTGCAGGACATTCACATACCATAGGATTGAAATCAGACGGAACGGTGGTCACAGTCGGTAGAAGTGCTTCTTTCCAAACCGATGTATCTAAATGGACAGATGTTGTGCAAGTCTCCGCGGGATATTTCCATACCGTAGGATTAAAATCGAACGAAGTCATCATAGCAGTTGGAGACAACTTATATGGTCAGACGAATGTTGAAAGTGGGTTTCTAATAGATCCTTTATAAATAAAAAAAGTGAGTGTGACGGAACATGATTGTGATTGATATAAATGGCAATTTTTTAACAAAGATGGATTGTAACTCTAGAGATTGGTTCTGGAAATTAAAAGTATTAAAGAAAGCAGAGCAGAGAGGAATTACACATATTGTATCAACACCACACTTCAATAAAGAATACCTATTAAGTAATAAAGAACACCTTTTAGAAGTGATTTCTGAATTAAATGAGAATGTAAAAAAAGAAGGCATAAATATAAAAATATTAGCAGGTCATCAAGTGTTAATATATGAAGATCTAGTTAAAGATTATATAAAAAATAGTGTTCTCTCTCTTAACAATAACCATCAATATATTTTTATTTCATTGCCTCCAACCGATATCCCACTTTATACACACCGAGTGATATTCGAACTTCAAATGATAGGTTTAAAACCCATTATTGTTTTACCTGAACGAAACACAGCCATTGTTGAAAATCCAAATCTATTATATCAACTTGTATGGAAAGGCGCTTTCACTCAAGTTGGAGCAGCGAGTATAACAGGAGAATTTGGTAAAAAAACACAAAAACTTGCACTTCAATTTATTGCTCAACAATTAACTCACTTTATTGCGACGGATGAAGATGAATATGATGATTTAATTCAATCTTATAAGAAAATCCATCACAAGTTCGGAGCAGACACAAGATATAAAATGTTAGAAAATGCAAAGAAGTTAGCTGATAACAGGATGGTCACTGGTGAAGAACCTGTAAAACTGAAAAGAAAAAAATGGTGGAATATGGGAACAAGTTTGTGAGGATATGGTTTCTGGATTACATATCAGGAGGTTCTATGATTGAGCAGAAATAAAATCTATATCTTAATAATTTTAGTATGTTATTTGTTAGCAAGTATTTTTTTGTGGAAAATACATCCCATGCTTCATTAGATGATGGACTTTTATATGAAGTGTTAAGAATGAAACAAATATCTAGGAGGGAAGTAAAATGACAATGCTAGAACAAAAATCAATGAATGAAGATGGTTTATCAGTGGAGAGAGACTTGGTAAAAGAAAATGAAAAACAAATATGTATATGAAGATGGATTGGATTTTTTTAGAGGGGCCCTATGGACATTCTCTGTATCTATAGCTTTATGGTTATTGATTATAGCAGGGTTTCAGATGATCTTTGACAAAATGTTTTAAAGTTAATTCAACTATAAAATTATACATGACCAGCACCTCCGAATATTATTAGTTGAAGGGGTATACGTGATATATTCAATTCTGAGTATTTGTAAACGGTTTATAATTCGGATAAATCGAAACAGTAAGAAGTTAAACTTCAGGTCAGAAATATAAAAAGAGTCTAGTACATAATAGTGTGCCAGACTCTTTTTCGTAGTGTGCCCAGCATGGGTGTAATCTATAGGGTGAAAGTCCCGAGCTGTGAAGACAGAAGTAGGCAGTTGGCTTAATGCAAGGGTGTCTTTGGTGACGCGGAATTTATACAAAATGAATCCATTCAACAAAATTTTCATGATACTACCAAGGGATTCAACTCTCAAACCAGACTTTTGGGAGTTTTTTGAGAGAAACGTTAACTATAATTGGAATGTTCGTCAATTTCGAATAAAGCGTAGCTAAATCGCTGGGCGAAGAAGAAACCTATATTTTTCAATTCTACGGGGTGCATTTACTTTATCTTCAGAAATAGTTGGTTTGGATAAAAAGGAGGGAGGATTTAGTCGAATATCAAAAACTGCAGAGCAGAAGTCATATCAAATCATATCGTGGATTGAACATGAATTAGAAGGAGAATAAAGAAAAATGAAAAAAATATTTGTTTTATTAACATTGATGGCTTTAGCGTTAGTTCTTATAGGGTGTTCAACGGATGAAATATCAGGAATTAGTGATAACGGTGAATTATCAACTAAAGAGAATAATACAGAAGGAACCGAAAGTGCAGAAGGAAACACCGAAGAAAAGAAAGACAATACAGTGAATGTTGAACAAGAAGAAGAGAAAGAAAGTGTAAACCTTGAAATCATACAACAAAGTGAAGCAGCGTGGGTGGACTCTATCGGAACAGTATGGGTACATTCAGCAGCTATATTTGAAAATACTGGAGATAAGCCAGTTAAAATTGGTGAAGCTCAAATGAACTTTAAAGATCAAGAAGGTGGAATTCTTGGTACAGCGACGTGGTTATATGCAGTTCCCGATGTTGTTTTACCAGGTCAAAAAGCTTTTATTTCAGAAAGTACGTTTTTAGATGGCATTAGTGACGCAAGTTTATTCAAAGAAACATCGTATAACTTTGATTACGAAAAAACAATAGAAGATCCAAATTTAATGGAGGTTTCAGGAGTGAAAGGTTTCCAAGGTGATGAATATGCTCCTTATAACGTTACGGGTTTAGTGAAAAACTCTACGGATAAAAAGCATGAAAACATAAATATAGCTGCGGCTTTATATGCTGAGGATGGAACACTTTTAGGCATATTAGAGGGGATTGTGGATGTAGGTTTAAACCCTGGTAGTGAAGCTGGCTTTGAGCTATCTTACCCAGAAATACCAGAAGAATATGGAAGTCAAGTTGTAAGTGTTGAAGTGTTGGCCTACGGTTGGGATTTTTAAATATATTCTAAAAAGTGAACTAAACATCGGAAAATCAAATTGAACAAGAATTAGGAGGAGAATAAAAAAATGAAAAAAATCATATCTATATTGCTGACATTTGTCATGTTTTTTTCAATGGTACCTTATATTTCAGCAGTGGATGAGTTAACAGTAGAAGAGAAGTTTGATGTGTTGAGGGGAAAAGGTGTTTTTGATGGTTATGGTGATTGTTTACCTCATTTAGATGATGATATGTTACGTGAGCAAGCGGCGAAAGTAATTACGTTATTATTTATACTTAATCCGCTAGAACCCCCAGAAACAGGAACCTATTCGGATGTCAAAATCGAAGGGAACTGGGCATATCCCTATATCGAAGTAGGGACTGCTGCTGGAATTATTGATGGAATCGGAAAAGGTTTATTTGATCCTAAAAATAATGTAACCAAGGAACAATTTGCTAAATTATTGGTGGTAGGCTATGCAAATTACAAAGGTTTAGAAATTGATGAATCTGGCTATGTGGGTCCAAGTGTAAGTGGGTGGGCGCAAAAATATGTAGCTCAAGCGCTAGAGTGGAAATTAATCAATGAACAAGAGGATTACAAAATCGATGGAGACCGTAATTTCTTAGTCGATTCTGCATATGAAACATATATCGCGCTTGATATCCAACCTAATTTAGAACTACCACATGTTGTTGATTATAAAGATGCAACAACGACAAGTGTCACTCTAATTTTTAGCGAAGATATTGAAGTAAATGATGATTATTTTAAAAACTACTTCCATACCTGTAATGCATACCCAGTTGATGAGAAAGATAAAGAACAAGGTGAGATTTCAATTGATGGGAATGAATTGACACTCACTTTTAAAGAAAATAAATTCCCAGAAGGTAAAGTATATATTTATATTAAAAAAGGATCTGTAAATGACTTAATGGGTGATTTAAATGATTTTATAGTGGTTGAAATTGAAGTGAAAAAGATTAAAGTCACTACTTCTCCTTCACGAACTACGTCAGAACCAGAACCAGAACCAGAACCATCTGATCCAATAGAAAAACCAATATTAAATTCAAATAGCGATAATGAAAATGGAAATAACGTAAAGTTTTTTGGTCATTCTTACTTATTTGAGCTACAATCTGGATATGGTTCAACAACAATTAAAAATAATGATGATAATGATACAGTTCAGCTGGTGATAAGTACGGATGGAAATCCTACGGATGGGTTAGAGGGACTAGAAGATGAAGATGATAATAGAACAATCATCATTGAATCCAATGTATCTCCAGAAGGAGTAATTGATCTTTCATATATGTACTTTGATATAACAGGCGAGGCTCCTTTATTTGAAGATTGTGGACAACAATGTTCTTCTCCTTATAGTTTAGAAGATGTCTATTATGTTTACGCCATCGATGTTGATGACCCCAATAATATTTCTGAAAAAGCAGATCATACCATCAGTGCAAATCTATTAGTGAATTCTGGAGATTCTGTTTTTAATAAAGAGGCTATTGATTTGAACCCTACCTCTCATTGGGAATATATAGGGAATCCAAATCGAGGTATAAATGGTGTAGAAATTATTTTGACTCACAACTTATCTGGTGAAGAGAAAACATCAAATGTTGGCGAAGATGGATGGATTGAAATTGATTTAACAGGTTGGGCTGATGGCGAATATGATATTTCTGTAAAAATCGGGGATAAAACAATTCCAACAGATGAAAGTATAACAATCGATACCCAAGTAGCCAAACCTATTTTAAATAATGATGTTACTATAACGACTAACAATAGGGATTCGGAAACAACGATTGAACTTCCTGAATATTCTTATCTCTATTTATCTCCTGATAATGATCTATCTGACGGTTTAACTGATTTGATTCTAATAGCTGTTAATTTACAAGGAGATTATAATCTGAAATATAATAATGATAGCTTTAATGATAAAGATGGAGTGACATTGTATATATATGCTTACGATTCATCTGGAAACTTTTCAGAACCAGCGGCTAATACGATTTTTGTAGATACTGTGGCACCAAATGCATTAAATAATGGAGAATCAATGGATGTCTCTCCAATAAGTGGTGATGTGTATTATGATGAAACAGAAAAAGAATTAGTATTCACTAATTTAGAAAACAATGTAAAAAAAGTTAAAGTGATAAATTCAGGGATTACTCATGAGGGAGATGTCAATTCAAATCGAGTAGAGTTTGATTTTAGCTATGATTTTGCTCATGAGGCTACTGTTGTATTAATTGATGAAGTAGGGAACGAGTCAGGAGAAACAGAATTATCAATCAGTTCAATAGTTATTCCTTGATCTTTCTGATCTGATCTGATTATACTTGTAGATTACAGGAATTAATAAAATAAATGACTTCGGTTTTGAACGTATTGAATCGAGGTCATTTTTTCATTCTTACAAAATAAGTACGAGAGAAGGTTATCGCTTAAGCGGTTGAAGATATTGCTTGCTTGAGGGAGGTAATTGATTGCAACAAAATATTCAAATTACATTGAGGCAGGAGATAATACAACCGTATTTTCCTGCTTTTTTTGTGCCAACAAAGTTGAATCAGTAGAACGTTTTCATGAGACTAAGAGGTTCAAAAACCAGACTTTTGAGAGTTTTTTGCGAGAACCGTTATTTATAATTGGAATGTTCGTCAATTTCGAATAAAGTCTTGCTACATTCAATCTATTTTTTGAACAGAATGATCCGTATTATGAAGGGAGAAAGAATAAGTGAAAAATCCGTTTTATAAAATGATATCACTATTTTTAGTCACAGTCTTATTTATTCAACCTGTATTTCAACAACAGATGCATGTAAGTGCAGCACCTCAATTGAATCATGCAAATTTAAAAGCTTTAGTGGCAAATGGGGATGAGGGTGTAATAAATCAAAATTTTACAACACCAGCCAATTTAGGCGGGGATATTGACATGGGGGGGATAGATATCCCCTTAGAACAACAAAATTTTGAGATTGATACGGGTCAAAGCCATCAACTCGATAACCTCAGTAGAAACGCAAATTTAGCAAATTTAAGCGATTTAACAGTAAGTGCTGGTATCTTGGTGTTTGATCCAAATCAAACCGAATATGCAGTAGAAGTAGATAACGGACTAGATTCCATTAAGATCACACCCACAGTCGATCACGTTAACGCAACGATCAAAGTAGATGGGGATATAGTACCAAGTGGAAGTGAGGTAAACATTCCTTTAGACGCAGATGAGGACACAACAATAGAAATAAAAGTGATAGTAGAAGATGAAATAACAGAAAAAACATACACCATGACAATAACAAGGGCAGCAGCAATAGATATCGCTGATTTGAAATTGGAAATCACATCAGAAAATGAGGTCTATGTTGTAGGGCAGACCATTGAGTACACCATGACAGTCACGAACAAAGGCACGATACCGCTCACCAATATCATTGTGAAGAATGACATGCTAAATATAGATGAAAACTTTCCAACCCTTATGGTGAATGAGAGTAAAACATTGACAGGCACTTATGAAGTCACAAACGACGACCTAATCAATGACCAAGTGGTGAGTGTTGTAACGGTGGTGAGTGATGAAACGGCAGAACAAAAAGCTAGTTATACGGTGACCATTTTGAATGAGATCAGATCACTAAAAACATCTCAATCGCTCAATGTTTCGGACATTCCTCCAACCCTTATTGCAGCAGGATGGGCTCATACAGTAGGATTAAAATCAGACGGAACCGTGGTAGCCATAGGCTGGAACGATGATGGACAGACGAATGTATCTGGATGGACAGACATCAAGCAGGTAGCCGTAGGAGATGCTCATACAGTAGGATTAAAATCAGACGGAACCGTGGTAGCTGTAGGAAGGGAAGATTATAGACAGACGGAAGTGTCAGGCTGGACAGAAATCGAGGAGGTAGCAGGAGGAGGGAATCATACAGTAGGATTAAAATCAGACGGAACCGTGGTGACCGTAGGGTTGAATAATTTTTACCAGACGGAAGTGTCAGGCTGGACAGAAATTAAGCAGATAGCAGGAGGAGGATATCATACAGTAGGATTAAAATCAGACGGAACCGTGGTAGCTGTTGGATTGAACGGCGATAGACAGGTGGAAGTGTCAGGCTGGACAGACATCAAGCAGGTAGCAGCAGGAAATCAACATACAGTAGGATTAAAATCAGATGGAACCGTGGTGGCCGTAGGATTGAACGGTGATTCGCAGACGGAGGTGTCAGGCTGGACCGATATCGAGCAGATAGCAGCGGGAGTGTTTCATACAGTAGGATTAAAATCAGACGGAACCGTGGTAGCCGTCGGACTGAACGCTGAAGGACAGACGGAGGTGTCAGGCTGGACCGATATCGAGCAGGTAGCAGCTGGAGAGTCTCATACAGTAGGCTTGAAATCAGATGGAACCGTGGTGGCCGTAGGATTGAATGGTGATAAACAGACGAATGTGGGAACATGGATTTTACACGATAATGTAGTCATGGAGTTAGAAAATATAATGAAGGAAGATTTAGCAGAAGAAGCAAATCTTACAATAGCTGAAGAAGCATTACGGAAAGCAATAAACACATTGTCGACCCTTTCTGATAGTGAGGATAAAACAGCATTAGAAGAAAGAGTAAACAATGCAAAACAGACGATAGTAGAGGCAAGAGTCGAATTAGGTAGTGCATACTTAAGTAAATTAACCGTAAGTGAAGGAACTTTAAAGCCAACATTTGATGTTCTCACTAATAGTTATCATATAAATGTAAAAATCGTAACAAAAACCATTACAGTAACACCAACAGCTGAAAATGAACGGGCCATGATTACAGTGAATGGTGATCCAGTGGCAAGTGGATTTGAATCCAATGCTATTGATCTAGATGTCGGCCAAAATAACATAAAAGTCATTGTCACCTTAGAAAATGGACCGACAAAACAATACACCATTACAGTCACAAGAGCCACATCCGTAAATATTGCAGCAGGTTTTATGTATACATTAGGATTGAAATCAGACGGAACCGTGGTAGCTGTAGGAAATGACACTAATGGACAGACGATTGTATCTGGATGGACAGAAATCGAGCAGGTAGCAGCAGGAGACTTTCATACAGTAGGCCTAAAATCAGACGGAACCGTGGTAGCCGTAGGATGGGGCGATGATGGACAGACGGATGTGTCTGAATGGGAAGATATCGAGCAGGTAGCAGTAGGATGGGGTCATACAGTAGGATTAAAATCAGACGGAACCGTGGTAGCCGTAGGATGGGGCGATGATGGACAGACGGATGTGTCTGAATGGGAAGATATCGAGCAGGTAGCAGCAGGATATTTTTATACATTAGGATTAAAATCAGACGGAACCGTGGTAGCAGTAGGATGGGACGACGATGGACAGACGAAAGTGTCTGAATGGGAAGATATCGAGCAAGTAACAGCAGGAAGTTCTCATACAGTAGGATTAAAATCAGACGGAACCGTGGTAGCCGTAGGAGATAACTATCATGGACAGACGGATGTGACTGAATGGGAAGAAATCGAGCAGGTAGCAGCAGGGTTTGGACATACAGTAGGATTAAAATCAGACGGAACCGTGGTAGCCGTAGGAGATAACTATCATGGACAGACGGATGTGACTGAATGGGAAGATATCGAGCAGGTAGCAGCAGGAATGTTTCATACAGTAGGATTGAAATCAGACGGAACCGTGGTAGCCGTAGGAAGGAACAATTTTGACCAAACGAATGTGTCTGGATGGATTTTACACGATAATGTATTCACGGAGTTAGAAAGTGCAGTGAAGGAAGATTTATCAGAAGAAGCAAATCTGATAAGAGCTGAAGAAGCATTAGAAAAAGCAGAAAATACATTGTTAGCCCTTTCTGATAGTGAGGATAAAACAGCATTAGAAGAAAGAGTAGCGAATGCAAGAGCAATAATAGAAGCTTTCATGAATGCAAACTTAAGTGGCTTAACCGTAAGTGAAGGTACCCTCAGCCCAACATTCGATCCGGACACCATCGAATATGGAGTATTCGTAGCCAACGAAATAACATCCATTAAGGTTACACCAACAATAGATCATGAAAAAGCAAACGCAACGATAGAGGGGAGTCCTAATGATCTAAAAGTAGGTGACAATACCATCAAAGTCATCGTCACCTCAGAAGATGGAATAGCGATAAAAACATACACCATTACAGTCACAAGAGAAAAAAACGTCCCATCTGCTCCAACGGAGATCATAGCAACAGCAGGGAAAAATGGAAAAGCGACGGTTCAATTTACAGCCCCAACCGATGATGGAGGAAGTGAAATTACTGGTTATGAGGTCTCAGCTTCACCAGGGAATATCAAAGTGATTGGAACAGAGAGTCCGATGACCATTACGGGTCTTTCTAATAGTAGAACTTACACTTTTACAGTGAAAGCGATCAATAGCGTAGGTAAAAGTGAAGCTTCAGAGAAGTCGAATGCCGTGAGTCCACGGTCAACTTCTAGTGGGGGAAGTAACAGTGGTGGCAGCAATGACGACAATACTGAGGATGAGACTGAAAAAGAAATAACGATTGAAGAAGAATTAACCTCAGAAGAAAAGTTTGAGGCATTAAAAGTATTAGGTATCTTTAGTGGTTATTCAGATGGTTTACCGTATCTAGAAGATCAAATGACAAGAGAACAAGCAGCTAAAATTATTGTTTTACTATTTGGATTGGATCTGGCAGACTCCTCCCAAGATGCTCAATTTACGGATGTTGACAAAGAACATTGGTCTTATCCATATATCGAAGCAGCATCAAAAGCAGGCATTATTCATGGAGTAGGCAACGGTCGATTTAACCCAACTGGAAATATCACTTATGAACAGTTTATTAAAATGGTAGTTGAAGGATATGCTTCTATGAAAGGATTAGAAATAGACGAGACTGAACAAGTGAATACTGGATATGCAAGTGACTGGGCTGAGAAATATGTAATTGCAGCGATACAGTGGGAGCTTATTGAAGATCGAGAGAATTATAGGTTGATCGCAACACGTGAATTCTTAGTTGAAGCAGCATACACAATGGTTCAAATCCTTCATGAATAAAATGGAAACCTAGAATTAATATGAGAGAAGCATAAAAAAACAAGAATTTATAGATTCATAGAGCCTTCAAATCATTAAATGTTATTACACCTTACAAAAGGAGTTGATTTATGAATGTTAATACAACTATGCCCTTATTTGATGACGAATGGAAATGAGGTCATCCAATTCTATAAAAAAGCATTGAATGCTGAGATTCTTTTTCACCAATCTTTAGGAGATATACTTGAAAACACGACGACATCTCCGAGAGACTCCGATAAGAGTTTTTGTTCTATTTCATCTCGAATACAAGTTTTGATTTCTATGATATTATGTTATTTTATACCATTCGCTATGCAATGAATCTTAAAAACTATAATATATATATGAGAATAATAGAGAACTCAACTTATGTTAAAAATTATTAGGATGTTATGAGGTAGTTCATGAAAACTAAACTAGCGGCTGCACTGCTATTAATATTAATAGCATTAACCATCTTCGGAGTGATGACTCAACTTGTATCCCCAAGTAAACAAGATACTCCTACTGCAGAAAATGGGGTATTGGACTTATCAGAATGGGATTTTAAAGAGGATGGAAAAATTCCCCTTGATGGAGAATGGGAGTTTTATCCTTATCAATTATTAGAGCCTATTGATTTTGATGCAAGCAAGCAAGGTGAATTAATACCTTTTATTGTTCCTGTTCCTGAGGCGTATTGGACCAGTTATGATCTTGGTGGTCAAACCATGGATGCCATTGGGGTAGCAACCTATCGATTAAAAGTCAAAATGGAAGGAAAAAGTCAGACTTTTGGTATCAAAACTGACATTTTACATGGTACTAAATTATTCGTGAATGGAGAATTAGTAGGTCACAGTCCTATATCTTCGCCTCGCTTACCTTACGTTCGTTATGCCACAATGAATAGTGGCGTCAATGAAATTATTTTGCAGGTGGAAAATAAAGCTTTTGCGCTTGGTGGTGGTATCTACATTTCTTTATATTTTGGCATTCAAGAGCAGATATCAAGCTTGCGTGATTCCTTGGTGATGAATGATTGGATAACGATCAGTATCTTTCTTATCATGGGTCTCTACTTCATTGGATTGTATGGTCAATGGAACAAGGATATCTTCTTACTGTACTTCTCCATATATTGTTTAGCAATGGGGGTATTTTACGCTGTTAACGGTGAAGCCGTATGGTTCATGGTCTTTCCTGACACTCCAATCTGGCTCATGCCCAGGCTTCGATATGTAAGTTTTATGGCTGCACATCTATCCTTAATATTGTATATCTATACATATTTTAAACACATATCATCAAAGAGGTTGATATGGTTTGTTATTACAGTAGGTTTGGGTATTATACTTTATGAAATATTGTTCCCTAGAAATATTCCGTCATGGATGCTTATCATGACTTATGTTTATATGTTTTTTTCGATGATATATGCAACGTATGTCATGTGCTTAGCCTTTTTAAAGAAAATGGAAGGTAGTGTATACTTGATTATTGGATCAGTGGCAATGAGTATACCTATGATACAGTATTATTTCTCAGTAAGCATAGGGATAGAAAAATTTATCCTGTCATTTCCTTTTGAACCCTTCATTCTATTGTTAATGCTCGCCTTATTAATGTCTTTGCGTTATTCAAATGCGTTCAAAAGAAATAAACAATTATCCGAAGAACTGTTGAAAGTAGATCAAATAAAGGATGAATTTTTAGCAAAAACGTCTCATGAGTTAAAAACACCACTGCACGGCATTATAAATATTTCTTCCTTTTTGCTGGATGAAGAAGGAGGGAGAATGTCAAAGAAATATAACGAGAATCTTTCGCTCATTCATGATACTTCGCTCAAACTTTCCAATCTAGTGAACGATTTAATTGATGTTACTCGCTTGAGAAATGGAGAATTCAGGTTACAATCCACTACGGTGGATCTCAAAGTATCTACTCAAATCGTACTTGATGTACTTGCTTTTGAGATCAAAGGGAAACCTATTCAGTTGATAAGCAACATAGAGGATTCTGTCTTCGTAGTAGCGGATGAAAATAGACTGCGTCAAATTTTATATAATTTGATTCATAATGCGATCAAACATACAGAGCATGGGGAAATCATCGTTACTTTCAAACGAGTAGATGAAAAGGTGTATTTGTATGTCGAGGATACAGGGATCGGAATACCCGAAGATAAAAAAGAAGATGTCTTTGGTTATTTTGAACAGTTGGATCAGCTTTCTCCGCAGGATAGTTATCAAAGTATGGGATTAGGGTTATATATTAGTAGACAGCTCATTAACAAAATGAATGGCGAGATCTGGGTGGATTGGTCTGAAGTTGGACAAGGAACGAGAGTGGCTTTTACCTTGCCAAAAGCGGAGTATTCAGAACAAAAAGGTAGTGAAGATACACGGGTACAACCCCATATTTCTTCGAATTCTATCCCACTACCACAACATGATTTTGATAGTGTACAAGCGTATGATCAAACGATTCTCATCGTAGATGATGAATCTACCAACATCCAAGTCTTATTGAATCTATTATCTAAACAGGGGTATAACGTCATCACTGCATTTTCTGGGAAAGAAGCCTTAAGAAAGATGGAAAAATACCAAGACATTGACCTTGCCATATTGGATGTGATGATGCCTGTTATGTCCGGGATCGAGCTGTGTCGAGCCATTCGGGAGACGCATTCCTTGCTAGAATTACCCATCTTATTTGCAACGGCAAAGGATCGATCAGAAGACATTGAATTAGGGTTTAAAGCTGGAGCGAATGACTATATTACCAAACCGTTTGATAGTCATACGATTTTAGCTAGAATGCAAACGCTGCTTTCAATGAAAACCTCGATGGAAGAAGCTTTTCATAATGAAATGGCCTTTTTGCAGGCGCAAATTAAACCGCATTTTTTATATAATGCAATGAGTAATATTATTTCCTGTTGTTACACAGATGGGCAAAAGGCAGCTCACTTGTTAAATCATTTAAGTCAATATTTAAGAGTGATTTATAGTACGAATCATAAAACGATGTTTATTCCTCTGCATAGAGAAATGGATTTAATAAAAGCGTATGTTGAAATTGAAAAAGCTAGATTTGATCGTTTTGATTTTAGTTATCAAATGGATGAAGGTCTCGAAGACGTTATTGTTCCATCTCTGTGTATCCAACCTTTTGTAGAAAATGCGATCCGCCATGGTCTTTTTAGGAAAAAAGGGGAGGGTCAGGTGACCTTAACCATTCTTGAAAAAGATGAAAGTATCGAAGTAGTCATAGAAGATAATGGTGTGGGGATGCGAGATGATATTCTTAAACAGTTTGAACAAGGTGAAATAAACAACGCTGGAATTGGGATGACGAATATAAAGAAGCGATTAGAATCGATTTCAGGGTCTGCTATTGATGTAAGTTCAAGAATAGATGAAGGATCGAAAGTGACAATCTTGTTCCCTAAAGCGATGTAAGTCATTATAATAAACATTTAATTAGACATTATACCTGATATCATCAACACTTATATTAGCTATGCTAAGTGCATAAAAGGCTATCTTTCAAGCGGTTGAGAACAACACAATGCAATGAACTTTAAAAACATTAATATATGTATGATAGGATTCTATCCTTATTGTATAATAGGGTGTTGTGAGGTGGCACATGAAAACTAAACTAGTGGCTATACTGCTATTAATATTCATATCATTAACAATCTTTGGAGTGATTTCTCTAATTGTATCGATAAATAAACAAGACACTCCTATTGCAAAAAATGGAGTATTGGATTTGTCAGATTGGGATTTTAATGAGGAAGGAAAAGTCCCCCTTAGTGGGGAGTGGGAGTTTTATCCCGATCAATTATTAGAGCCTATTGATTTCGATGAAAGTGAGCAAGGTGAGTTAATACCTCATATTGTTTCTGTCCCTGAGGTATCTTGGACCAGGTATGATCTTGGAGATAAAACGATGGATGCCTTCGGAAAAGCAACTTACCGGTTAAAAGTTAAAATAGAAGAAGATCAGATTTTTGGAATTCAAATAGGTGGTATTTTTAGATCACATACATTATTCGTTAATGGAGAGTTATTAGGTTCTAGTGGTGATCCAGATGATTACTCATCTAGTATTGAACCTTACATTCGGTATTTTAAGATAAATAATGGTATCAATGAAATTGTGTTGCAGGTGGCTAATTATAATTTCCCTATTGGTGGTATTTTTGTTTCTCAAATTCTTGGTACGCAACAGCAAATCTCACAATATCAGGATACGTTGGTGATAAACGATTGGATTGCCATTAGTATTTTCTCTATTATGGGGTTTTACTTCCTTGGCATGTATTCTCAAAGAAGGAAGGATCACTTTTTATTGTTCTTTTCACTTTATTGTTTAACGACAGTGGGATTTATTGCTTCACATGGTGAAGGAGCAGGCTTTATGGTCTTTTCTAACATTCCAGATTGGATTGTACTTAGGTTTCAGTTTGGATCTCTCATAGCTTCAAGTCTATGTTTAATATTATATATTTATACAGTATTAAAAACGGAATCATCGAAAAAGTTGATGATGTTTCTAGTAACATTAGGTTTGATCATTTTTCAATATGTAATATTATTTACTGAATATATTCCAATTTGGATGATGAATGGAGTCTATTTATATATGTTTTTTTCGATGGCATACGTCGTGTATGTCATGATTTTGGCCTTTTTAAAGAAAATGGAAGGTAGTATATATTTGATTGTAGGGGTAATTGCAATGAGTGTGCATTTTATTAAGAATTCTTTTGTATATGTTTTAGGGATACAGAGCTTTAAAACTTCCTTTCCCTTTGAACCCTTCATTTTACTGTTAATGTTCTCCTTATTAATGTCTTTACGTTTTTCAAATGCATTCAAAAGAAATGAACAATTATCCGAAGAACTGTTGAAAATAGATCAAGTAAAGGATGAATTTTTAGCAAAAACGTCTCATGAGTTAAGAACACCACTGCACGGCATTATAAATATCTCTTCCTTTTTGCTTGATGAAGAGGAAGGAAGAATGTCAAAGAAATACAACGAGAATCTATCGCTCATTCATGATACTTCGCTCAAACTCTCCAATCTAGTGAACGATTTAATCGATGTTACTCGTTTGAGAAACGGAGAATTCAGGTTGCAATCCACTACGGTGGATCTCAAAGTATCTACTCAAATCGTAATTGATGTACTCGCTTTTGAGATTAAAGGTAAACCTATTCAGTTGATAAATAACATAGAGGAGTCAGTTTTCGTAGTCGCAGATGAAAATAGACTGAGGCAAATTTTATATAATTTGATTCATAATGCGATCAAACATACAGAGCATGGGGAAATCTTCGTTACTTCCAAACGAGTAGATGACAAGGTGTATTTGTATGTCGAGGATACAGGGATCGGAATACCCGAAGATAAACAAGAAGAGGTCTTTGGTTATTTTGAACAGTTGGATCAGCTTTCTCCGCAGGATGGCTATCAAAGTATGGGATTAGGTTTATATATTAGTAGACAGCTCATTAACAAAATGAATGGCGAGATCTGGGTGGATTGGTCTGAAGTTGGACAAGGAACGAGAGTGGCTTTTACCTTGCCAAAAGCGGAGTATTCAGAACAAAAAGGTAGTGAAGATACACGGGTGCAACCCCATATATCTTCGACTTCAATTCCACTACCACAAAATGATTTTGATAGCGTCAAAACGTATGATCAAACGATTCTCATCGTAGATGATGAATCTACCAACATCCAAGTCTTATTGAATCTATTATCTAAACAGGGGTATAACGTCATCACTGCATTTTCTGGGAAAGAAGCCTTAAGAAAGATGGAAAAATACCAAGATATTGACCTTGCCATATTGGATGTGATGATGCCTGTTATGTCCGGGATCGAGCTGTGTCGAACCATTCGGGAGACGCATTCCTTGTTAGAATTACCCATCTTATTTGCAACGGCAAAGGATCGATCAGAAGACATTGAATTAGGGTTTAAAGCTGGAGCGAATGACTATATTACCAAACCGTTTGATAGTCATACGATTTTAGCTAGAATGCAAACGCTGCTTTCAATGAAAGCCTCGATGGAAGATGCGTTTCATAATGAAATGGCCTTTTTGCAGGCGCAAATTAAACCGCATTTTTTATATAATGCAATGAGTAATATTATTTCCTGTTGTTACACAGATGGGCAAAAGGCAGCTCACTTGTTAAATCATTTAAGTCAATATTTAAGAGTGATTTATAGTACGAATCATAAAACGATGTTTATTCCTCTGCATAGAGAAATGGATTTAATAAAAGCGTATGTTGAAATTGAAAAAGCTAGATTTGATCGTTTTGATTTTAGTTATCAAATGGATGAAGGTCTCGAAGATGTTATTGTTCCATCTCTGTGTATCCAACCTTTTGTAGAAAATGCGATCCGCCATGGTCTTTTTAGGAAAAAAGGGGAGGGTCAGGTGACCTTAACCATTCTTGAAAAAGATGAAAGTATCGAAGTAGTCATAGAAGATAATGGTGTGGGGATGCGAGATGATATTCTTAAACAGTTTGAACAAGGTGAAATAAACAACGCTGGAATTGGGATGACGAATATAAAGAAACGATTAGAATCGATTTCAGGGTCATTTATTAAGGTGAATTCAGAAATAGACCAAGGTTCGAAGGTGACATTGCGGTTACCTAAAATGATGTAAGAGTGATGATCTAAGGAGTGACTATTTTGCTGAAAGTGATGATTGTAGAAGATGAACAACTGATTCTAAACTTAATGAAGATTGTTATTGAAAGAAATAAGCAATTAACCATTGTAGGCTGTTTTACTAATCCTCTACAAGCATTAGCTGAGTTGCCATCATTAAAACCAGATGTTGCTTTTCTGGATATTGAGATGCCAGAAATGATGGGTTTGGAATTAGCAGAAAAAGTACTTGAAGTAGATGAGGATATTCAAATTGTTTTTACAACTGCATATGAGCAGTATGCTATAGAGGCCTTTAAAGTCCCTGCGGTTGATTATATTCTAAAACCTATAACACCAGAGGAGATTGAACGAGTAACAAATCGTTTATTGAAAAATCATAACCATATGCGTGTAATAAAAGATAAAACATCACAAATTCAGAAAGAATCGATTTTTTGCTTAGGGACATTTGAGATTAGGAATGAGAAACGAATAGTCATAAAATTTCCTACTAGAAAAACAGAGGAGTTGTTAGCCTATTTTCTTATTCATCCTAATCAAGTCGTTAGTAAGTGGAGATTAACCGAATTGTTATGGGCAGACATAGATGGTCATCGTTCGATCCAAAATTTATATAATACGATTTACCGATTAAAAAAAACCTTGAAAGAACATAGTAAATGGATCACTTTAAAAAAGGTTAATGAAGGTTATATGTTAGACATGTCAAACGTTAAAAGTGATGTTGATGAATTTCGAGAATACTTACAATATCATTCTGCTATATCGGAAGAAAACTTGGTTGAAAGTGAACGAGTATTTAAGTTATACAAAGGTCCTTTATTTGGATTGAAGGATTATATATGGAAAATAGGTTTGGAGGAACAATTAGAGAAACAATACAGTTCATTAACGCAGCAGATTGCACATTATTATTATAGTAAAGGAGAGTTCGATGAGGCAGAGAAGATATTAAAAACATTTCTATCCCTATATCCTCTACACGATAAACTCAACCTAATGTTATTAAAGCTGTATTCTTCGGACCCTGATGAACTGAATCTTCTAAGAAGTTATTATGATGATTACGTTAAATTATTACAGAAGGAACTAGGTGCAACCCCTCCATTAGAAACTCAGCATTTTATGCGACGATTTAAATAAAACAATTCCTCATATCAGCTTCACTATCCACTTCCCTGAAGATATCATACACTGTCTTTTCTAAGGCATCGATAATTGTAAGGAACGTAGATCATATACTCGTTGGATATGATCTACGTTTTGTAATTATTTTTAGGAGTTGTTCGATAATTCTTCTTACCTCCACTTTAAACGAGAGTTCACTGTTATTTTCTACTCGAACCCACATTCTTATATTTGCAGTGTTACCAGATCAATATGAGTTTGTTCCTCTTCGTTTTTTCGTATGTAACGATACAATTTTGTTTGACTTATTCCGGTCATTTCCACGATCTCGCTAATACTGTATTCCTTGGATTGATAATAGATTCCCAAGACTTAGAAGGTAAATAGCTTCAACTTAATTTTTTGAGAGTTTTTTGAGAGAACCTTTTGTTATAATCGTTTATCTGTAACAAAAGGTTCTGATGGAGTCGAGTTAAAATTCAGTGATCTTGACTTACATGGGTCACTCATCGACAAATTCTTGGTTTAATAAGACATTTGAGGAGAAAACGGGGAGGTGAAGCGATAGACAGAAACAAGAAGTTGAAATGGAGTTGGAGTTAAACAGCTAATGCAAACTTAAGTGAACTAACAATAAATAAAGACATAAGTCTAGCGCTAGAAATGAACAAAACTCAATATGATGTACATGTAGAACATGGTACAGATTATAAGGAAGTGTTTGGATGTTAAAGAAGAGAAGAACTCAAAAATGGACAATGTGGGTACTTATATTCATGATGCTCTTTAGTAATCTCAGTATTGCTTTTGGAAATGAAAGCCCGATTTCTGTTCAAAATGAAGAAATCGCATTGGAAGAGGAGAGCGACTTACAAGTACAGATAACCATAGCGAAATTATTATTAGAAGCTTATCCAGAAGGAAGTGAAGATGGGCAAGCATCAGCAGGAGCAAGAGCAGCATTACAAGCAGCGATTGAAACAGCAGAAGCGGTTGCAGAAGATGAAGTGATTGAAGTTATAACAGAGTCAGAAAAGGCCTTGCAGGAAGCAATAGATACATTTAAGGAAGAAGTGTTTGTCGAAGTCGAAGAAGAATTACTAGAAGAAGTAGACTTCGAGGAAGAATCTACAGAAGAAACGAACAGCTTACAAACAAAAATTGACGAAGCAAACCAAATGCTAGAAGCTCATCCAACAGGAAGTGAAGAAGGAGAAGCCGCATCAGAAGCAAGAACTGCATTACAAGGAGCAATCGCAGCAGCAGAAGAGATATTAGATGACATAGGAACCTATGCATCGGAAGAAATAGTAGAAGCAGAAAATACCCTACAAGAAGCAATGGATGACTTTAATGAAGTAGTAGATATTCCTGAAGTAGGGAAGGTATTTATTCCTTTAGCTTTATCAAGTTCGTTAGATCTACTAAAATCCGATTATGATGTCATGACACAAATTTCGCTCGGAGATAATCACACAGTAGCATTAGATAGTGAAGGAAAGGTGTATACATGGGGGAATAACGAATTTGGCCAACTGGGGCTAGGAGACGGTGTTGGGGAGGAAATAAATAGACCACAAAAAGTAGAGAATCTTTCAGGAAAAACAATTATACAAGTGTCAGCAGGAGCTTCACACACGGTGGCATTAGATAGTGAAGGAACGGTGTTTACATGGGGGAATAACAGCACTGGTCAGCTGGGAGATAATACAACTGAACAAAAAAATGAGCCGCAAGAAATCACGATAGAAGTCAATGATGGCGTAATGATCACACAAGTGACCACGGGACGATATCACACGGTAGTATTAGCGAGTGATGGAACGGTGTATACATGGGGGGAAAATGAATATGGTCAACTGGGAGATGATACAATTGAACAAAAGAATGAACCACAAGAGATTACGGTAGAAGTTAATGACGGAGCAATGATCCAGGAGGTGTCAGCAGGAGGTTTGCACACGGTCGCCTTAGCGAATGATGGAACGGTGTATACGTGGGGGAATAACGAATCTGGTCAGTTAGGATACCAAACTACGGGAGATTATCAAGATATACCTCAAGAAGTAACAAGTCTAGTGGAAAAAACTGTTGAAAAAGTGTCAGCAGGAGGTTTACATACTGTAGCCTTAGTGAGCGATGGAACGGTGTATACATGGGGGAATAATAGCACTGGCCAGCTGGGGGATAATACAACTGAACAAAAAAATGAGCCACAAGAAATTACGGTAGGAGTTAATGAAGGAGCAATGATCCAGGAGGTGTCAGCAGGAGGTTTACATACTGTAGCACTAGCGAGTGATGGAACGGTATATACGTGGGGGTGGAACTTTTATGGTCAGCTGGGAGACGGTACATCTGAACAAAAAAATGAGCCACAAAAGATCATTGTAGAAGTTAATGAAGGAGCAATTATTACACAGGTGTCAGCAGGAAGTGGCTATAGTACAGCAGCATTAGCGAGTGATGGAAAGGTGTATATGTGGGGATTGAATTCATGGGGTCAGTTGGGGCTGGGAGACAGTGCTCAGACAACAGAACCTTCTCCTAAAGAAGTCTTTTCACTGGACCATACACCACCTACCTTGGAAGTGGAAATGTTAAAAGCAGATGGGGAAGCTTATGAGGATGGGACAGCAACAAACCAGACGATTACCGTGAACTTGAATGGAACAGATGAAATGAGTGGTATTTCCGACATATCTTGGTTAGAGCTCGGGGTACAAGTGTCAGCAGGATGGTTGCATACGGTGGCAATAGCGAGTAACGGAAAGGTGTATACGTGGGGTGGCAACGAATTTGGTCAACTGGGATACGAAACAACGGAAATATATGGACTTATACCACAAGAAGTCTCTATTTCAGAAGGAAAAACCATAGAACAAGTGTCGTCAGGAGTATTTCACACAGCGGTCTTGTCAAGTGATGGGACGGTGTATACGTGGGGGTATAACGAATTTGGTCAGCTAGGAGATGGTGCAACTGAAAATAATAATTCACCGCAAGAATTAACCAGTCTAGTGGGAAAAACCATAGAACAAGTATCAGCAGGTGGTTTACACACAGTGGCAATTGCAAGTAACGGAAAAGTGTATACGTGGGGGAGTAACGAATTTGGTCAGCTGGGGTACGAAACAACTGAAGAATATGAACTTATACCACAAGAAGTCTCTATTCCAGAAGGAAAAACCATAGAACAAGTGTCAGTAGGAATTGATTATACGGTAGCACTAGCGAGTGATGGAACGGTGTACACGTGGGGGAATAACGAATTTGGTCAGTTAGGACTGGGAGACGCTATAACTGAAAATCAAACAACGCCGCAAGAAGTAATGAGTTTATCAGGAAAAACCATAGAACAAGTATCGGCAGGCGGTGAGCATATTGCAGTAATAGATAGTGATGGAAAGGTGTATACGTGGGGGAGAAACCAACTTGGTCAGCTGGGATATGAAACATCTGGAGGAATTCCACAACGAACACCAAAAGTTGTAACGAGCATAGAAGCAGAAACAATGAACCAAGTGTCAGCAGGAGCTAATTATACGTCGGCATTAACGAGTGATGGAACTTTGTATACGTGGGGGGAAAACAACTTTAGTCAGCTGGGAGACGGTAAGACTGATCAGAGTACATTGCCTCAAGCAGTGTCTGATCCAGGAGGGAAAACCGTAGAACAAGTATCGGCAGGAGGTTTTCATACGGTAGTAATAGCGAGTGACGGAATGGTGTACTCGTGGGGATTTAATGGTTTAGGTCAGCTT
Source organism: Chengkuizengella sediminis (assembly GCF_010078385.1). Taxonomy (NCBI): domain Bacteria; kingdom Bacillati; phylum Bacillota; class Bacilli; order Caryophanales; family Paenibacillaceae; genus Chengkuizengella; species Chengkuizengella sediminis. Next base: position 233,427 of record NZ_SIJC01000004.1, on the reverse strand, counting down.
GGCTGGGGAGACCCTTCTAATTTATTTGAAAGTTCTGCTGGAGAAGTCTGGAGCTGGAATGAATATAAAGAACCTTTAATATTTAATAAGGAGGGCACATATGAAATTGGGTTTAGAGCAGTAGATGAGGCGGGGAATGAATCAAAAGAAACTCGCACGATAAAAATCGATAAAACCGCGCCAATCATTACGGGGGTATTAGATGGGAGAGCTTATACCGGAACCATTATACCAAATTCAGAAGATGAGGGAATCGCAATGGTCACTTTGTTGCAAAACGGTATAGAAGTAAGTTTTAAATTAGGGGATTCCATTTATACTAATGCTACTTATAAGTTAATAGTTGAGGATCATGCAGGTAACATCTCGGAGATAACATTCTCTAAGATAAAAAGGAGTGAGAACCGAGGGGGTTCAAATGATAAAGATACTGGGGATCAAGATACAGAAGATGAAACTATAGTAGAAAAAACAACAGATCAAAAATTTGAAGAATTAAAAACATTAGGCATTTTTAGTGGTTATACCGATGGGTTACCCCATTTAGAAGATCACATGACAAGAGAACAAGCAGCAAAAATTATCGCTTTATTGTTTGGGTTAGATTTAACAGACTCATTTGAAGATGCAGACTTTACAGATATATCAAAAAGTAGATGGTCTTATAAATATATCGAAGCAGCTTCTAAAGTCGGAATTATAAATGGAGTGGGTAATCATAAGTTCGACCCTACTGGAAAAGTAACGATAGAACAGTTTATTAAGATGCTAGTAGAAGGATATGTCTTTGTTAACGGATTAGAAATCAATGGAAACGGAAAGGTAGATTCTAAAAATGTAAGCGGCTGGGCTGAGAAATACGTAGCTGCCGCAATCAAATGGGAGCTTATAAAAGAGCGAGAAAATTATAGGCTATATGCAACACGTGAATTTTTAGTTGAAGTTGCATACACAATGTTTCAGATCCTTCATGAAGAGTAGCTTAGTGATTTTGGAAAAGTCAGCACCGACCTATTCAATGGCTTACATGTTGTAACGGCTGTGAATAATGAAACTGCTGAACAAGAAAGAAGTGGTAAGGTGACTACCGAATCCTAGTTGTGGATGATCACCTTCCAAATTTACAAATCTTAATTGATCCATTTCCATTAGAAAAAGCAGGGAATGATGCAATCATTTTCTGTTTTTTTGTGCCATGAAACCATCAAAAAACATTCCATCATGGTATACAAAATAATTCCATTTAATAAAATTTTCGTGATAATACTAAGGGATTGAACTCTCAAATCAGACTTTTGTGAGTTTTTTGGGAGAACCGTTATTTATAATTGGAATATTCGATATTTTCAAATAAAACGTAGTGAAATTCACACTACATGGGCGAAGAAGAAATGTATATTTTTCAATCCTACATTCTGTCGGCCCTGTTACTGCTTTCATACCAGGTTTATCTGTCCATCCTCAAGTCCTGTAACCGTGATCGGTTTTTTGGTTACTCCCACCATATTATTTCACTCATGTATTTACACTCTTTTGTTAAAAAGTGTGTATTTTAATAAATGTCTATAAAAAATTCAAACACTTACAAACGTATTTGAAGAATGTATTGAGCAGCAATTTCCCCCTTTGTTTTCCAACTTCTAGGACATAGTTAATGATTATCATTAGTTTAAAAAATAGGTAAAAAGTTCTTAAATAAAGAAAATTTTTCTTTATTTATTGCTTTATTTACATATGAAAGGACTTTAAAAAGGGAGAAAAACTTTTCTCTCTTTTTTTGTATTTAAATCAAATTTAATTTGTACATCTACTAAGGAAAGCAGATTGGGGGGAAGCACAAAATATCTGACCAAAGATAGTATTGCTTTAAAACATTGATTAGATAGATGTTATGCACTTTCTAATACAAGGGTATGTTTCTTACATATATAAGCTTCTATACCTCTAGTTAAATGAAACCTATATTTTTATTATATTTTAAAAAAAAGGATTAATTTATATGAAAATAACATTAAATAATATCAAAAACCCAATTTTAAAGAGATTTTTCAAGGAAAAAAAATACAAGTTACGATATGAAGAGTACCTCAGAACTGAAGATCCATTATACATTACACAACTAGAAGATAGCTTCAAAGAATATTACTACAAAGTTCGGATTTTAAATTATTTCAATACGTATTTACATTTTAAAGCTATAAAACACGACATTAAGTACAGAAAACTTCAACAAAGATTCCAATTAATTTTAGATAGGAGTATTGAGGGTGGAAACAACACGTTCTTAGACAATATAGAAGATGAAAAATCTCAAATTAATATAGATGAAATGGATATATCACTCTATGATTTTGTAAAAAATGAACGACTAAGTAACGCAATAAATAAACTCACTAATCAACAAAAAAAAGTTCTTTATTTCTATTACATGAAAGAAATGAAAGACATCGAAATTGCAAATGAATTAAACGTAACTAGGCAATCTATTTCGAAGACAAGAAGTACTGCTATCAAGAAATTGAGAAAAGATTTTGATGTTTGAAGATACTTATATTTCTAGAATTAAAATAAAGAAAATATAAAAAAAGCTGCAGATAAAATTATAAATATAAGGGTGATATACATTGTTAGAAAATACAGAAGAGAAGATACTAGCTGTTTTAGATATTTTGTATCCAAAAATAAAATCAGTTTTACAGCAAACTAACAGCAACGAAAGAGATGATTTACAACAAATTTTAGTAGAATCGATAATAAAAAAAATATCTTCAGGACATTTTGAAGATGGAGAATCACTTATGGATTTATTAAAAAAGGAATATCATGATTAAAGTGTACCTTTTGTAAATGAGATTTTTTTTAAAAAAAGACTATGCTGACTTAAGAAGATGATCTCTGTAACAGGGGTCATCTTTTTTAAGTCCATTGCTAAACTTGTTGATAGGAGACTTCATAAATTTCTGATGTTTTCAATTAATCTTTATCGTTAGTTAGACAGTACAAAACAATGTCAATTCGTTCTTCTCATGTTGTAGATCTTCCTTTTGCCATAGAGTGAGAAAAACTTCTTTTAGCCACAAAACACTCCCCTTTAGGTAGCCAGATTTTACTTTTTAATCTATCTACTTAAAGGGGAGCATATCACTTTTTTCAAAGTGTCTATTCTATAGAATTTGATTCATAATCATCTATTTTGCATATAACAGATCTATTTCTTCAGTATCAATACGTTGAGGAATTTTGAATTTAAATCTGTTAAAAACATTTCTTATCATAATTGATTCATGAATACCATGTTTATGAAGCTGTTGTAATCCCATAACATAACCAAACAAATGTAAAGCTAAATTTATAGATGCTTCTTCATTATATAGTTGCGAATATTTACTATTAATTTTTAATTGAGCCTCTAATATTAAATTATCAGTACACTGTTTATTAATAATAAAGATTCCTTCTTGATCTGAAGATAAATCTTCTTCAAATAGAACAAAACTACTGTTTTCATGCTCAAATAATTCTACATTCGTTGTTTCATTCCAAATGGAAGCAGCTCTTAAAAATGAATCTTTAGTTTTTTTACTATCTCCTTTATAACAGTAATGAATTATGTTATTTGGAAACCTTTTACCTGTTAATGGCATGAAATTACTCCCTTTTTTATATTGATTGTATGTATGTAAACTATTGTTTAATTGTATATACCTTGTTGTTGAAATTATCTATTTTACTTCTCTATAGTTTCTTTTAAATAGGTGGTCAAGTTCATATTTTTTAAATATGAACTTAAACCACCTATTCAGCAAATATAGATTATCCTATTTTTCAAGAACTTGTCTCATTAAATTACTAAACTTCTATAAATTGTCCTGTCACTCCATCATATTTAACAGATATAGCATCTTCAACACCACCAAAATCTGCAGTGTAAATTTTACTGGAAACTGTAGATAAAACTTGTCCGTTTTCTACGTTAGATTGTAGAAAGATTTTAACTTTTTCATGAGGTATAAAAGTAGCATCTTGTCCAGCAAGTACAGTAGTAGCGTTAATCGGAGCACCAAAAGATTCGTTCCCATTAACTTTAACACTTTGTGCCAAACCAAACGTGAGATTTTCTGTTGTTGTATTCATTACCTTATACGAACCTTTACTTGTTTTTTCGCCTGGATTATGTTTGAATATGCCATTTCCAAAATCATACACACAACCACCAACTGCATCTCTTTCAGACATTTTATCAATCGTAGCTCCTTCTTGAGATTGGTGCGTCGATGCGTAAACATCATAACTTTCAATCCAATTCACTTGATTTTTTTGAAACGGATCAAAAGTAACCCAAGCAACAGGACCATGGCCGGGTGACTCCTTAATTAATAGCACCTTTTGGTTTGCATTATAAATGTTTTCCAAATCTTTTTCATCAAACCCAATGTTTAAATTATATTTCATTTAATACAACTCCTATATGGTTTTTTATTGAGATCACAATGGATATACAGCATATTGATCTATCCCAAATCAGTTATGCTTTGTTTTGTGTCTCGATCTATAAAGTCTCTTTCAGATATCGAAAAGCAACCCAATTAGAAAATATTAAAAAGTGATAAATCATTATTCATTGATTGGTTAAGGAGCAAAAGAAAAAAATTGAAACATCATGAAGAGGAAATGTTGTGGTTATTAGTGGAAGATCAGAATATTTGTGTATGTATACACAAACAACGTATTCGTCTTGATAATGAGTCTCGCGGCATCTAATTCTAAATATAAGATAGTCGATATCTCATTAGAAAAGTATTATCTGATGCCTTCTCATTATCAAGACCGAATACGATTAGGGAGATTGTTTTGTTATCTTTACGATATCATTCACACTTACGATGCTCCAATTTCATATTTAATGAATTTAGTATCATAGCCAACATCTACAAGCTTTTTATACGTATATGAATAGTAAAGATGACTATCTTTTTCTAAATCTTTGATGGTATGAATCCATGTTCCATTGTTGCCTTGTAATTCAATGTTTTGTTGGTTTTCTTTATCATCATTCACATAATAATGTATACTTACATAACTTGAATGCTCAGATCTAGTAAATGTTAATGTGACATCGGACCCGTTTTCTTCAATTTCAACTTTATAATCATCTTCATTGTTAATTTTCAAGCTTGTATATTTCATTTAATCCCTCCTTATTTCCCTTAAATGGGGGGTGCAGTTAAACCTGAGAGTATAAATAATTTATGCTGACTATATCTATCTCTTGAGGTCCCAAAAAACTAGCTCTATTTATAGCACGTTTTCTCATAATTGTATCTTCTCCAATATCTTCAGGTTCTAATCCCATAACATAACCAAGCAAATGCACAGCTAAATTTATAATTGTCTGTTCATTATAAATTTTCATATAACAAGTATTTAATATACATGAAGCAATATCGTAATCCTCTAAGTCATCATTGTACAAAGTAATAACATCACCTTCGAGCTCATCTTTGAGGTCAGCTGCCCCTAAAATGAGACATCCTGTTGGTCGTTCTTGATCATCACCCTCAAATTCATATAATGTTACATTCGTACTTTGATTCCATAATTGAATTGCTCGACTCCAGTATCCAATTGAATTATTATCAGCAATTACATAAGGAATTTGACTACACTTAAATTGCTCTCCTGTAAATCCCATAAAAAACATCCCCTTCTTTTATATTATTAATAGAATTAAATCCTTAAAATCCTAATTGAAAATGATAAGATTCCTTAAACTTCTATAAATTGTCCTGTCACTCCATCATATTTAACAGATATAGCATCTCCAACACCACCAAAATCTGCAGTGTAGATTTTACTGGAAACTGTAGATAAAACTTGTCCGTTTTCTACGTTAGATTGTAGAAAAATTTTAACTTTTTCATGAGGTGTAAAAGTAGCATCTTGTCCTGCAAGCACGGTAGTAGCGTTAATCGGAGCACCAAAAGATTCGTTCCCATTAACTTTAACACTTTGTGCTAAACCAAACGTAAGGTTTTCTGTTGTTGTATTCATTACCTTATACGAGCCCTTACTTGTTTTTTCACCTGGATTATGTTTGAATATGCCAGTACCAAAATCATACACATAACCACCAATGGCATCTCTTTCAGACATTTTATCAATCGTAGCTCCTTCTTGAGATTGGTGCGTCGATGCGTAAACATCATAACTTTCAATCCAACTCACTTGATTTTTTTGAAACGGATCAAAAGTAACCCAAGCAACAGGACCATGACCGGGTGACTCCTTAATTAATAGCACCTTTTGGTTTGCATTATAAATGTTTTCCAAATCTTTCTCATCAAATCCAATGTTTAAATTATATTTCATTTAAAACAACTCCTATATGGTTTTTTATTGAGATCACAACGGGATATACAGCATATTGATCTATCCCAAATCAGTTATGCTTTGTTTTGCGTCTCGATCTATAAAGTCTCTTTCAGATATTGAAAAGCAATCATTCAGAGAAATCATTCCAATAATTTTGAGTGTAATATTTAAACTCGATTTTTGTGCAATATTGATTTGTTAAAGGGAAGGTAACATAGGTTTCTTTCAAGACATCAGCTAGGCTGAATGACTCGCAAACAAAAAACCACAAGTGAAAATTCACTTATGGTTATATAAAATTAATATTTTTACTATGCGTTATCTCTAGTCAAGTTTAATTCGATTTCAGGCTGAATATACCATAATTGTAGTTCATATTTAGGAGAATATCCTCCTGTGGCATCTCCAGGAAAAGAGCTGTATAATTTTATACAAGAATCAACATCAAATTGGGTAGGAACATATGCAAGTGAAAATTCACCTTCTTCATCCTTTGTGTATGGATACATAACAGATTCTCTTTTATAAATACTGTAGCCTAAACTTAGTGAATGTCCTATTAAATGCATTGCTATTGCATCCAGTTGAGTATCATTAAAATGATTTTCATAATACAAATTAAATTTACAATAACTAGTGTGGATTACTTCTTCTTTACTGAGATCAAAAAGAAATGAAGTTATTCCTACACAATTCTTTGTATAATCTTCATCATATTCTGTATCCAAGATCAAATTTGCCATGGATTCTTCATCAGTTTTTTCAAATTCTATATAATCTTCTAGGTGATCTCCCCACAATAGAATCGCATTCTCATAAGCAGCCCCTAAGTAGGATTCATGATCTTCACCTATTTTAATAAAGTAAGAGATTTTAGATTTATTACTGATAGGATATCTCACATTGTAATACGTTGTATTCTGCATAACGCCCGCTTCCCTTTCTGGAATATAATGGATGAAATTTTGTTTCATTTTTGATGGTACAAGTTTCAAAATCAAGGTTTATGAATGGTAGAATACAAATTTTTATCAAATATTAGAGTATTATTTAAAAAATCATCTTTTTATTCGTAATTCATTGAGATTACACGGGATATAAAGCATATTGGTTTATCCAAAACCAACTACGCTTTGTTCTGTATCTCGATATATAAAGTCTCTTTAAAATATCAAGAAGCAACCTACGATAGAATATTAGTAACAGGATAAGGTAATAAATGAAAACCAGTAGGTTTTTCTGAATAATGTATTGTATCGTCTACAATTATATAAGTTAAAAATCAAGTGCACTTACACTATCACATAAAACACCCTGCTCCCCAAACAAGTCTTTTTTCAAATTTACAAACCTTGATTGATCCATTAGAAAAAGCAGGGAATGAAGCAACCATTCTCTGCTTTTTTTGTGCCATGAAACCATCAAAAAAAACTCCATCATGGTATACAAAATAATTCCATTTAATAAAATTTTCGTGATAATACCAAGGGTTTCAACTCTCAAACCAGACTTTTGTGAGTTTTTTGGAAGAACCGTTTATTTATAATTGGAATATATCCGTTATTTTCAAATAAAACATAGTGAAATTCACACTACATGGGCGGAGAAGAAATGTATATTTTTGCAAACTTACGTGACTTGAATGAAATAAATATGTGAGGAGAGAGAAGTGTGAAACAGGAAATGAATGTGAACTTATTACCAAGAGCAGCATCACCAAGTGAAAGATTACTTTGTAGTTCAGATTTTAATCCAGCCCGTATTTCAGCAGGGGGAGAACATACGGTAGAAATCAGATGGAACCGTTCGCGCAGATGGATCGGTGGTAGCGGTAGGAAATAACACCTATTCTCAAACCAATGTAGCAGATTGGACAGATATATTGCAGGTTTCTGCAGGGGTCTTCCATACTATAGGTTTAAAATCGGACTGAACCGTGGTCACAGTTGGTAGAAGTGCTTCTTTCCAAATTGATGTATCTAAATGGACAAATGTTGTGCAAGTCTCCGCAGGATATTACCATACCGTAGGACTCAAATCGAATGAAGTGATCATTGCAGTTGGAGACAACTTGTATGGCCAGACGAATGTTGAAAGATGGATTTCTAATTAGATTATTTTCAAATAAAAAAAGAAAGTAAAAAGTGAGTGTGACTGATAATGGAGGAAGTGAAATCACAGGTTATGAGGTGATAGATGCAGAGGGAAATGTAAAGGAAACAGGAACATAGAGCACGATCACGATTACAGGACTTGAGGGTGGAATGGAGTACACCTTTACGGTGAAAGTGATCAATAGCATATCAGGTATAAATGAATCTGAACTAGCACCAACTGCTTATATTACAAGAGCAGAGGTTGCCGTCATGATTCAGAGGCTCCTTGAAAAGTCTGATTTGATATAATCTGCAAAGAAAACAATAAGTAAATTTTTGTGGTTGCCCTTCAAGTGGATGTAGCCTGTTTGAAGGGCAACTTTTTTCTTCATTAACGTGATCTAGTGAACTCGTTTAAGTTTTGCTTAAACGAGTTCAAATAATCGCAGCATTCGAATTGTTTTGCTGCAAACTCTTCAACTGTTTACCAGATAACTCTATAGACCTCTCCACAAGTACATCCATCGCATCAACACAGTAATTTTGAACTTCATCACTTAACGTAATTACAGAGAATTCAGTACAAGCAAGGATTACACAACTACAATCCTGTTCAAAAATAAAATCATGGATGATAGCTTCGATCTCATTAGTATCCGCTGTTAAGTCATTTTTTATATCGTTATAGATGATCTTCATGATTTGATCTTGAAGGGCTTGATTGGGCACATTTAAGTCTATGTTGAATTTTTTCGCACTTTTTTCATAGATTCCACTGCTTATGGTTCCATTTGTGGCCATAATTCCAACCTTACTATTTGCTCCATAGGTTTCAAATATTTTTTTAACCGTTTCGTCAACCATATGGATAATATCAATATCGGTCATTTCTTGAAGATCTTCATAGAAATAGTGTGAAGTATTACAGGGGATAGCTATATGATCAACCTCTGCTAATTCAAGCAGTTTAATATCTTTATGAATGGCTTTTAAAAAAGTTTCTTCTTTTTTCTTTAATATAACTTCTGTCCTATCAGGAATAGAAGCATGATTTAGTATGACCATATCAATATGATCTTGGTCTTTATGTGCATCTGTTTTTTCCACTACCTTATCAAAAAAAACAGATGTTGCCTTCGGTCCCATGCCACCGATTACACCTAAGATTTTATGTTCCATAAATTCACCTACTTTTATTTACAGTTTTCATGATGCTTCAACCCTAGTAATCATCATAGCATGATTTCCTAGTGCATAGTAACTCTCAAAAAATGTATTCGCATCATAAATCATTTCTCCCTTTAGAGGATCCATGACATGCACATTGTTCTGATCATAGCCGTGTAGTACCATTACATGCAGATTGGATGGTGCAGAAAAAAATTCTCCAGTATCATTGAAATACCATGAAAAATCCATTTTTGGTTTCTTCAAATCAATAGTTACCCATATCATAATAGGAACTCCATTGTTTAGTTGTTCTATAATTTCTTCTCTTGAACTATTGGTTAGATCTATCACACTGTAATCTCCACCAACACTTTTAAGATAATGATTGGCTGCTTTGACGATTGGAGGTGTGTATGAAAAAAGACCTCCTTTCGGATCTCTAGGATCTCCAGCATATGCTTTATATGGATTTGCACTATATAGTTTGTTATTTTTTCTGATTAAAGGCTCTTTCGGTAAGTATTTCTCTGCCATTTCCATTTTGTTCACATCTTGACCAAAAAAGTGGAGCACAGACGTTAATGATGTAATCTCACAACCTTGGGGCAGCTCAGGATTTTGTAAAACTGGCTCTAATGGAAAATAAAGTTCGGTAATTTTTAATTGAAGTTCATCTGTTTGTTCTGTTTTTTTAACAAAATCAAACATTATATTTTTAGAAATAATAGCCTGATTTTCTTCTTTTATATTAATATGATGTGTGCTTTCATTTAGCTTGTAAGGTGTGTTGATTTTACTTTGTTTAATGGTAAAACTTGAACCAACTTTAAATGATTCAGATGAAGCTCTGCCCATTTCGTTTGTGACTAAGACATTAACGATATTTCCTTTGTTGTCAATCAACATAAATTCTGTGTTTTTTATGGGTAACTCAGTGCTGTTATCTATATTTACTATTGTAATAGTTCCTTGCTTGACAGTGCTTTTATCGGCATTTAATAAATGATCTCTAACTAGCTCAGCTATGATCAGTAGGGTAAGCATAACAACAAGGAAAAAAATTATTGTTACAATTTGTTTTATTGTTTTTATCAAAATTTTAATCCCCCTAGTGCATTTAGAATTACCCGCTCTGATCATATTTATCCTAATCATCGAATACAAAAAGTCCAATAGAGGTTTTCATCATCGACGTGACTTATATGGGTGTTTACTCTATGAAGAATTTTTTGTACCATACTAAAAACACGTATACTGTCCAAATATATCTTGCATTGTTTTGTTTCTCTGTATAATGGTCATCAAGAAATCTCATAAGTTCATCTATATTAAAAAATTTTTCTGTTATGTCTGATTGAAACATTTCTTTTACGATATTGTAGTATTTTTCTTCTCTTAACCAATACCGGATGGGTACAGGAAAACCAACCTTTGGACGGTTTGCCCATTCATCAGGTAGTGATTCCTTTGCTGCGGTTCTTAGCGCAAGTTTTGTATTTGATTCATTCACACGTTGTTCTGCAGGAAGCTCCGAAGCTAGCTCCATAACAATTTTATCTAAAAATGGAACTCGAAGCTCAATGGAATGGGCTGAACTCATTTTATCTGCTTTTAACAATATGTCACCTGGGAGCCATAACTTCAGATCCACATATTGCATTTTTGTAAGATCATCCTTGTCACTTACTTTATCATAAGTTTCTTTAGTAATGTTTTGGATAGAAGGGCTGTTTTTGTAATCCTCTTTTAGAACTCTTAAGGCATCCTTCTCCTCAAAAACCTTAGCTTGACCAATAAATTTTTCCTCTACTTTTTGCCCCCCTTTTTTTAAGAAAGCAGTAATTCTATTTCTAGGAAGCTTTTGACTTAATTTTGAGATAGGGCGTCGAATAGAAAAAGGTAATCTTTCATATTTACTCATAGCAGGTGTCGCTTGATACCATGCATATCCACCAAAGATTTCATCCGCACCTTCACCAGATAACACTACGGTTACATGTTTGCTTGCTAACTTAGCTAAAAAGTATAAGGGAACCGACGAAGGATTGGATTGTGGTTCATCCATATGATACTGGATGGTTGGTAACATTTTAAAACATTCGTCCGCATTGATAATCTTTTTATGATTTTCTATGTGTAAAATATCTGATAAATCCTTTGCTAGATTGGTTTCATTAAATATTCCTTCATGATCTTGAAAGCCAACAGAGAACGTTTTATTCGGATTTAAAAGGGAAGTAATATAACTTGAGTCGACCCCACCTGATAAAAAGGAACCTACTTTCACATCGCTGATTTTATGATATTTAACAGATTCTTCTAACGTTTTTTTAATTTGCTCAACGTAATAATTCAAGCTATTTTCTTTCTCAGAAAAATGGGCATCCCAAAACGGCTTGATTTCATGCTTTCCCTTTTTATATAACATATAATGACCAGGTTTAAGTTTATATACGCCTTTGAAAAAAGTTTCATCCATAACGGAATATTGAAAAGTAAGATAAGGTTTTAGAGCATCCTTATTCATTTCCTTTTTAAAACTGGGATGTTTCAAAAAGGATTTAATTTCTGAGCCAAATATAAAGGATTGATCCGACGTATTTTGAGTATAATACAAAGGTTTAATTCCAAAGAAATCTCTTGCTAGAAACATTGTTTCGTTTTTGGAGTCCCAAATAGCGAATGCAAACATGCCTCTTAATTTCTGTAATATATCAACGCCGTATTCTTCATAACCATGAAGAATAACCTCACTATCTGTTTTACTAATAAATTGATGTCCTTTTTTGACTAGATCATCACGTAACTCTTGATAATTGTAAATTTCACCATTAAAGATAAGAACACAGCTCTCATCTTCATTGTACATAGGCTGATTTGCTTCTTCCACCAAATCTATAATCATCAATCGTCTGAATCCAAAGGTTACTTTTTCATCAGAAAAGACCCCACCACTGTCAGGGCCTCTATGAATGATAGTATCCATCATATCTTGGATTGTTTTTGTTCTATCTATAGATAAATTTGTGTCTGAAAAACCAACAAAACCACACATAGAGTAATCACCTTTCGTTGTAAATATTCAATTTTTTGGGTATCTTTATATCTCTAATACTTGATTTTTACTTTTTAAAATATCAAGCACAATCTCTGATTCATTAAATGGGATTTCTGTTTTTCCTATAATCTGAGAAGTTTCATGTCCTTTTCCAGCGATAAGAATGATATCGTCTTTTTCACTGATATCGATGGCATATTTAATGGCTTCTTTTCGATCAATAACCGCATCATAAGTATCTGATCCGCTCTCTTTTTCGATGGCTTGGACAATATCTTGAATGATTAAATCAGGGTCCTGATCCTTAGGGTTGTCTGATGTCACAATAGAGAAATCTGCATATTTTGCAGCGACTTGTCCCATTGCTTTTCTTTTGTCAGTGCCTGATTCACCGGCATCTGCATAAACTCCAAACACAACTATGATTCTACCTTTTGCATGCTGTTTTAACGTAAGTAATGCATTTTTTAAAGCATCTTCAGTATGGGCAAAATCGATCACAATTTTATAATTATTTTTTTGATAAACAATTTCAAATCTACCCTTTATTCCTTCTAGTTTATGAATACCTTCTTTGATGATTTCTAAAGGTATTTGATTACTGTAAGCACAAGCGATAGCAGCTAAACTATTATACACATAAATGACCCCAGGCAAATTTACTTTGATTTCTATACAACCTTTAGGGGTGTGAACCATATAAGTTGAACCATTTGCTGAATATTTAATATCTGAAGCATAAATATCAGCAGTATTCTCTATACCATAGGTAAGTAACTTTGCATCATAATTTTGTACTATTTGGATTAATCTTTTACCGTATTCATCATCTACATTGATGATATTGTAATCTTTAGCAAGTTCGAATAATTTTGCTTTCGCTTCAAAATATTCTTCCATATCATGATGCAATTCTAGATGATCTGGGGATAAATTTGTAAAAATAGCAGTATTAAAATGACTGTAAGCCACTCTATTTAAATTTAAAGCATGTGATGAGACTTCCATAATACAATGATCCGTTTCAACTTTTGTCATTTTAGAGAAAATTTGTTGTAAATTCAGTGATTCTGGCGTCGTATTTTTATTTTTTTCAACGTTATTGTTGATCATTGTTCCAATTGTGCCAATCAGACCCACAGAACGCTCTGCATGCTCAAATATAGATTTTAAAAAGTAGGAGATTGAGGTTTTACCATTCGTCCCCGTAATCCCTACTATATTTAGTTTTTCAGTTGGACGGTGATAAAAGTTTGATGATATTCTAGCTAATGCAGTTCTAGAATTATTCACTTTTAATACAGTGATATTACCTTCAATATTGAGGTCTTTTTCAACAATAATCGCTGTTGCTCCCATATCGATTGCTTTTTGAATAAAGGTATGCCCGTCCACTGCAAACCCAGAAATAGCTACAAATATACTATTTTCTATCACTTCTCTAGAGTCGTATGCGACAGCGTTAATTTCTATATTGGTATCTCCCTTAATTTTAACAAAATTAAGGTCTTGAAGTGCTGAGGATAATAACACAAGACCAGCTCCATATCTTATTATTATTAGGTATTACTTTCTAAACAATCTTTTGAATATTTTTGAAGTGATCATACCAGCATTGGAGAAAGCAGGTAGAGGATCTTTCCAATCCCAAATGGCATATGCCTTAGGTTTAAACAACAATGATTTTAATATGCTTTTGAAAGATAGTTGTCTAGTTTTTATATAGTCTCTTATAGCATACATGTCCTCATATCCACACCAAAATCGTACGTCAGTATCTTCTTCGATCGCTTTAGGAGCAACAGGTGATCCTGTAAGATCTTGATAAGTGATATGTGGAATATTTACTCCAACCTTATACAATAGTTGGTTTATATTTGTGATTCGAACGTTGATTTCAATTAGATAGTACTGTCCAGTTTCAGCATCTTTCTTAAATTCAATTTCAGCAAAACCTTTGTATCCGATCTCTTCAAAAAACTTAGCTCCAATCTCATGAAGCTCTGGCACATATTTTTGGCCTGTGTAAACAGAAGCCCCAAAATTGATTGGATATTGACGGTATTTCTGACAAGTTAACCAATGAGTTACTTTTGAATCCTGATTTAAATAGGCATCATACGTATACATGTGGTCGTCAAAACCAGGGATGATTCTTTGCACAATGACTTCTAAGTTTGCATTTTTTGACTTTTCTAGAGCTGTTTCTAACTCTTCTTTATTATGAACTTTAAATAGCTTTTTTCTAAACTTGGCTACAAAAGTAGGGGAGTCAACAGGTTTCACTAAACAAGGAAATTTAATGGTATTCTCAACTTTTTCCATCAAGTTTTCATCATTCACTCTAACGGTCTCAGGAACGTTTACACCTTTATCTTGTGCAATTTGGTGCAGTGTTTCTTTATTCATCAACTTTGTATATAATCCTGGTTCAGTTTGTGGAATAAGGTAACACTTTTTAAGTTCCTCTAAATGATCATCAACGATTTCAACATAGGAATCGTGACAAGGGATAAGAACGGGTTGAGTGTTTTGTTCACGTGCATAATTAATTAAAAAACGAATGAATTTTTTAGTATCTTTTTTATAGTGAGGGGCAATAAGCCTTTCTGAGCAATGTTTCGATTTAGCGCCATAAGCACCTTTTTCTGAATAATCAACTGCAACTGTATGTATGCCATGAACACCTAAGCAACGTATCGTGCTTAAGCCTATATAATAATTGCATCCTAAAATGACCGCTTTATTATTCATTTTTTCACCTCAAATATCTATATAAGAAATTATATGTTGTTGCTCTGTATAGAGTAGAGCATAGTAGTCTTGTAATATATTGATCTTTACATAGATACGATGGAGTTGCAAGAGTTTTAGAAATTTATAATTTTTCCAAATTCAATGTTTTAAAGAAAACTTGATAATATGAAAAAAAGTTGTATATATTTATTATTTCATCGCTTGTTGGTTATATACCAGAAATTAGATTTCTAAAAGTTAACAGGACAAGAATTTGACTTGAAATCATCGTTTATGGGGAAAGTATTTAGTGAGAAAAAGGATAAAGAAACTCTGTGAAAAAAAGTTTTGTAATCTGGTTTGATTTATAACTAAAAAAGAGTATAATGATAACTGTAAGTTTTTAAATTACAATTAGTAAGTAATTGAGGAGGAGTTATTATAATGTTGTCCACTAAGCAAGATATTTATGAAATAATTAACGATCGCAAATCCGTGCGTGAATACGATTCATCTGTCAAAATTGATAGAAGTGAAATGAATGAAATGTTTGAAGAAACAGCGAAAGCACCATCTTCATGGAACCTTCAGCATTGGAAGTTCCTTGTGATTGATGATGAACAATTAAAGCAAACTCTATTGCCGATTGCCTTTAATCAGCAGCAAGTTGTTGACGCAGCAGCTACAATTGTAGTGCTTGGTGATCTTGAAGCGAATAAAAATGGTGAAGCGGTATATGGTGAAGCAGTGAAACATGGTTTTATGACACAGGAAGCAAAAGATACATTGATGGGTCAAATTAATGGTGCTTATCAAAATCAACAAGCTGCTTATAGTGAAGCCGTACTAAATCCTTCTTTAGCAGCCATGCAATTAATGTTAGTTGCAAAAGCAAAAGGATACGATACGTGTCCAATGGGTGGGTTTGATCGTGAAAAATTATCAGAAACCTTTAATATCCCAGCTCGTTATACTCCAGTGATGTTGATAACTGTTGGAAAACAAGCGAAACCAGCGCATGAAACACCAAGATTCCCAGTATCTCAAATTGCATCATATAATACATTTGAAGGTTAAAATTTACATTCTACTTTTAAGAAAAAGTAAGTTTTAAAAAAGAGGCATCTCTTATGAAATTTTTTTATTCTCAAGAGATGTCTTTTTATTAACTTCATTCATATATAATTATTAAACAAATTTCAATGCATTATTGATATTAAGTTTATAGTTTAATATAATTAACTCATGAAATCGTTTTCTAAATATTTAGCCATAGGAGGGAGGTATTAATGTAATCGATAACATCGAAATTAGTCCCAACTATAATCATAATCGATTTCTCAGGAGCAATTTATGAAAGCGCTTTCTAAAATTCTATGGGAGGAAATATCAAATGAAGAAAGTAATTTTAGTTTTATTTTCAATCATGATTACAATATTATTGATCCCTACAATTGGAATCGCTGACAATCACGAAGACTGGAGCTTAGTATGGAGCGACGAATTTAATGGCAATGCACTTGATACGAGTAAATGGACTTATGATATTGGTAATGGAGTAGGAGGTTGGGGGAATAATGAGGAGCAATATTACACCAGTCGACCAGAAAATGTAAGAGTTCAGAATGGAAGTTTAGTGATCACCGCTTTAAATGAACAATTTAATGGGTTTAACTATACTTCAGGGAAGTTAAAAACCGATGGACTTGCTAGTTGGAAATACGGGAAATTTGAAGCTAGAATCAAGCTACCGATAGGACAAGGTTTCTGGCCAGCATTCTGGATGATGCCACAAGATGACATTTATGGTGGATGGGCATCCTCAGGTGAAATTGATATCATGGAAAACAGAGGAAGACTCCCTCAAGAAATTAGTGGGGCAATTCATTATGGAGAAAATTGGCCGAATAATGTTTATTCAGGCGGAGCCATTACAATACCTAATAATGGCACCGTAGCAGACTGGCATAATTATAGCGTGGAGTGGGAACCTGGTGAAATTCGTTGGTACTTAGATGGCCAATTATATAATACGGAAACCTCTTGGTATAGCAGAAGTTTAGGTCAATCGACTAATAATCCTTTTCCTGCACCTTTTGATCAAGAGTTTTATATGATATTGAATTTGGCAGTTGGAGGGAATTTTGATGGAGGTCGTGTTCCTTTCCCAAGTGATTTTCCTGCAGAAATGCTTGTGGATTATGTAAGAGTTTATGAATCAGCTGGTCCATCGACAGGTGATCCTATACAGGCATTTGATCGAATTGAAGCAGAAAACTATACATCAATGAGTGGAATTCAGACAGAAACTACCACAGATACAGGTGGAGGGTTAAATGTAGGCTGGACGGATGAAGGCGATTTTCTTGCTTTTAATCATGTTGATTTTGGAAATGGTGCAAGTAGTGTTGATGTGAGGGTTGCTAGTAATACTGCTGGAGGAGAGATTGAATTTAGATTAGATAGTACTTCTGGACCTCTAATTGGAACAGTAGATGTTACCAATACAGGTGGATGGCAGAACTGGATAACCAAAACTGCCACGATCTCTAATGCTGAAGGTATACACGACTTATATATAGTTTTCAAAGGTAGTACTGGAATTGGTATTTTGAATTTAAATTGGCTGGAATTTACGAATACAGATAACCCTTTCAAAAAAATTGAAGCGGAAAGTTATACATCCATGATTGGAGTTCAAACGGAACCAACTACGGATTTAGGTGGAGGGTTAAATGTAGGCTGGACAGATGATGGGGACTTACTTACCTTTGAAAATGTTGATTTTGGAAACGGTGCGACTGGAATAGAAGCAAGAGTTGCTACTGAATCTGCAGGGGGAAGCATTGAATTTAGATTGGACAGTACTTCGGGTCCATTAATTGGAACCGTAAATATCACGAATACAGGTGGTTGGCAAAACTGGGTTTCTGAAACAGAATCTATTAATGCAACCTCTGGTTCACATGATTTGTATTTAGTTTTTAGAGGCGGCAGCAATATCGGAAACCTCAATTGGTTTAAAATAATAAACTAATTCATAAAATAGGAAACGTGAGACAGTATGAACTGCTCACGTTTTTTTTGGATGGATTAGTATTCCATTGTTATGATTGGAGATCCTATTGTTAATTGCCATTCGTCATTTAATGAATTTTGATGAAGTGCTACTTGAAGATTCATCGGATTAGATCCACTTAAAATTTTTGTATTTAAATTTGGAGAATAATAGGAATTACTGATTGTTCGTTTATCTGTATAAGTTTCAATTTCATTTAGTTGAAGTGCATTGTTTAGTTGCTCCCATAATTTTAGGAAATCCACTTCGTTAGCGTTTGTATATTTCCCTTGTATCATCGAATTCCAGTTTACTTTCATATTTAATTTCTCTAATGTAGCCTCAATTTTTGTTTTTGTCATTGATAAAGAATCTAAGCTTTGATGATTACTTTCTAGGGTTATCGTTAAATAAGTTGATTTGTCATTGTTCATTCCAGTTAATCTTACATCTAAATTCATTTCATTTTCAATTTCAATCTGAGATTTGTATACAAGGTGATTTAACTCTATTAAACTTTCACCTAGTGGCATTTGAAGTTCATTCATAAGTAGATTTCCTATTTGTACAAAATCCTCTTGATGTTCGTAATTTCTATAAAAACTACTGTGTTTTAAAATAAATGTATAATTTTCTGGAAAAATTTTTTCGGAAAGAGACACAAATTGTGAAAAGTCATCTTCAGGAGTTGCATAAATGTAATAAGATAAACTACCAAATAGCAATGTGATGACAAGCACCAAGCTGTATATGATTTTATTCTTTAATAACGTTAACATACGATCACCTTTATTTTTTGTAATTTAAAAATTATTTCTTTTGTAGTAAATAGTTTATCCAAAACTATTATTTTTAAACAAAAAGTAATAGAAACATTTAAACATTTAATAGATTTCATTGAAAATTAAAAAACAGTAAATTCAAAACGAAATCACTGTTTTTTAATAGTTGTTATTTGATGATATCGAAATTTCCAATCAGAGGGAGTGGTTTTGTTTTTCCGGATGCTGAATTAATAATACCAATGATCACATAAATAATGACGGCTAAATTTCCAAAAGGAATAATCAATAACCAGCCTAAAATAGGAATAAAAGTACCAATTACATTAACTGCAACAGCAAAAATTAATAAAATGAGTCCTTGATTGGCATGATACATGGCAAATTTTGAATCTTTGGCAGTTAGTAGTGGCAAGAAAAATAAAAAATAGGCTAATACGGCCCAAATTTTATTATCTTCAACATCATTTGATTTTAAATTTGATTGCTGCACAATACGACCTCCTTTTCTCTTAAAGGTGTATTCATCTTACTTATTTTATGTTTGAATTCAGAAAGTGATGACATGTAAAAGAATAGGGTTTCAAGTTATCGTATGTTTAAAAAATCCATTGGGTTGGACACAAGTGTATGGTATTAAAATTTCAACATTCGTCTATTCGGATTTGTATAGAACACATTTTTGGGGGATAAGCTATATAAAAAACTTAAAGGAATGAGCCAATGGATAAAAAACCGATTATTTTTGAATTTGAGGATAGAAGATCAGCATTTTTAGCCTTAGATACGTTAGAGGAGTTAGGTTATGAGGTGTTTTATCATGGTGATTTGAGTAAACCAACATTGCACATTCATATTGAAAAAAATGATTTGACATCTGCTTTGGAAATTATTCAAGCACATGGGGGAACAATGGTAGAAAAAGCTTCAGATGAAAGTAACTATATTAATGCGGCTTATGGAATTGAAATAGGACAAATCCCCATACCTGCACATACTGTTATTGAAGATTTACCAGAAGATTATTTAAGTGATAATGAAAATAATGAACTAAAAGAACAAACAAATGAATATGAAGAAACAAATTATTTATCCGCGGACGATGTTCATATATAAGTAAAGGAAAAGAGCCATCTTAGAAGGTATGGCTCTATTTTTTTCATTTTTATGAGTTTATGTAACTATACAGTTATTGTTTTTTCTGCTGCATGTTTGCCAGCGGTTTGTCCTGTGACAAAAGCAGCCGTAATATTGTACCCTCCAGTGTAACCATGGATATCCAATATTTCACCGCAAAAAAATAATCCGTTCATCAATTTTGATTGCATCGTTTTTGGATGTATCTCTTTTAGATGCACTCCCCCACCAGTCACAAAAGCTTCTTCAATTGAACGTGTCCCTTTTACATAAAAGCTAAACTTCTTTAGTGTGGAAATGAATTCTAACCAGTTAGAATTAGCCACATTGTTGAAAATGCACTCATCTTGAATATCTGCTTTTTTTAACAATAAGGGGATGATACGTTCAGGTAATATTTTTTTAAGTAAGTTTTTGATTTGCTTCTTTGGTTCATTTTCCCCAATATTTTTAATCGTTTTGAGCAGTTGCTCTTCAGATTGCTTAGGGAATAGATCTATAGACATTTGTATTTGATTTATTTTAAACTTTTTCATTGTTTTTATGATAAATTGACTGCATCGCAAAGCCACGGGTCCAGAAATGCCAAAGTGGGTGAAAATCATGTCCCCTTCATGAGTGATTACCTTTTTGTTTTTAGGATTCCAGACGGTGAGCTCAATATTCCTTAAGGATAGCCCTTGTAGTTCTTTTTTTTGAATAAAGGGTTCGTTTGATGTGATAGGGACTTCTGTAGGATACAATTCAGTAATCGTATGGCCTGCATCTTCTGCCCAAACATAACCATCCCCAGTAGAACCTGTATGTGGAACAGATTTTCCTCCTGCTGCAATGATGACAGAGTTGCTTTTTATTTTTTCACCTGTCTGTAATTCAATTCCTTTTGTGTGCTGATCAGCGTAAATGACTCGTTTGACAGGCGAATTGGTTTTTATATTTACACCTAGTTTTTCTGCTTTATTGATCAAGGTACGTACAACGGTCATTGCTTTATCTGAGACAGGAAACATTCTGCCTCGATCTTCTTCTTTTAACTGAATCCCTAACTTTTCGAAAAATTGTATGATATCTTGATTATTAAAATTTGAAAACGCACTATGTAAGAAACGTCCGTTACCAGGAATGTTTTTTATAATTTCGTCAACTTCATGGGCGTTTGTGACGTTACATCTGCCGCCTCCAGAAATGGCTAACTTTCTGCCTAACTTATTTCCTTTGTCAACCAGTAATACCTTAGCTCCATTTTCGCTAGCAGAAATACTAGCCATTAAACCAGCAGGACCTCCGCCAATTACAATAACATCATAAGACATATATCTAACTCCTATACTTTTCTTATTCATTTCTCATCATTGTACTGTATTGAATGTAAAGAAGAAAGAAATGGTTGTATAACTGTGATTTTGTTAAAATGGTGTTCACGGGATATTTTTAGGAAGAGAGTGGTTTAGGTGGGAAATAAAAAAAAGGTATTTTTGCTCACGATAATTTTTATATTCATTATATCTGTTATAATTTACAAAATAAACAAAGAACCCAATTATTTTAAATTGATGCAAAACAGATCTGATATTTCTTATTTAATAGAGGATACGATGAAATCCGTTGAAGTTAATGAGATCTATCAATTATTTTTTATAATGGATGAAAAAGAAAATATACAGCTGTTTTTATTTAAGGATGAAACACCTGTTGATTCTAATCTAATTATAAGTCTAAATTCATTAAAGGATAATGAAGATGAGATGGCTTGGACTGCTTTTGGTGCCCCTTCGTTTTCAATCGCGTTGTTAGCAGGTGTGATTATTGATGACAACATTAAGTGGATACAAGTAAATGGTTTTAAGAAAGATGATATTAAATATGTGGAATATAATGGGAATCGGATGTTCTATGCCATAAAAAATAAAATAGATACACCGATTTTATTTAAAGGCTATACAAGTGAGGATGAAGAAATTTATAAAAATTGGAGCTCTGATTTTTTTGATGATTTTTGGTGATCTTGAATAAAATCTCGGCAATCTATTTGCACATTGACCACAGATATTCATCGTATCTGTGGTCTTTTTTATAGAAAGGATTATTATCCTTTTAAAATATCCTCAATCTTATTTAATTCTTCACTACTGAATTCAAGGTTATTCATTGTTTTTACGTTTTCTTCAATCTGACTTACTTTACTTGCTCCAATAAGTGCGGTTGTAACACGTCCTCCACGTAGTACCCAAGCTAATGACATTTGTGCTAAGCTTTGTCCACGGTTTGTAGCCATTTCATTTAATCGTTGTACTTTATTAATTTTTTCTTCAGTAACATCTCCTTTATTTAAGAAAATGCTTTCTTCTTTTGCTGCTCTAGAGTCAGATGGAATGCCTCCAAGGTAACGATTCGTAAGCATACCTTGTGCTAAGGGTCCAAAAGCGATGGAACCAACTCCACCTTCTTTAAGTACATCTTGAAGTCCGTCTTCAATCCAACGGTTAAACATAGAATAATTTGGTTGGTGAATTAATAAGGGTGTTCCTAATTCGTTAAGAATACGAATGGCTTTCTTCGTCTCTTCTGCACCATAATTTGAAATACCGACATAGAGTGCTTTTCCTTGTCTAACTACTTGATCAAGAGCTCCCATCGTTTCTTCTAAAGGTGTATCTGGATCAAATCTGTGGCTGTAGAAAATATCTACATAGTTTAACCCCATTCTTTTTAAGCTTTGGTCTAAGCTGCTGATTAAGTATTTTTTAGAACCCCATTCACCGTAAGGGCCTTCCCACATTCCGTAACCAGCTTTTGTTGAAATGATTAGCTCATCTCGGTAATTTGCTAGATCAGATTTTAAGACTTGACCCAGTGTTTCTTCCGCCGATCCCGGAGGAGGACCGTAATTATTTGCTAAATCAAAATGAGTAATACCTAGATCGAATGCACTAAGTAAAATTGATTTCGAATTTTCATAAGTGTCTACTCCACCGAAGTTGTGCCATAAACCTAAAGAAATAACGGGTAGTTTCAATCCTGAACGACCACAGAAATTGTATTTCATTTCGGAATATCTGTTATTACTTGCTATGTATGTCATGAATGATTCCTCCTAAACCTTTTTTAAAAACTGTATTGTTTCATCCATTCTAAATTAAAAAGCTGTAAAAATACAAGTGATTGAAATATTAAGAATGACATCGCTTATGAAGCTCTTGAATCATTTTTAGAAACCTACACATAATAATAGTAGAAAGGAGTAGATTACAAACAAATGAATACGAACCCTAATCAAGATTCAAAAGCACAGCAGGAGCACGAACGAGAAAGTCAACTTCAACAACAGAAAGAATCTGCTCAGTCTGGTGACTTAAAAAATATAGATAAGAAGTTGGACGGTCCAAACCAACCTGCAACATAATATTAGGAGATAGATATGATGGCTAATAAAAAGAAAAAGAGTCAAAATCAAACGAATTTGAGTCAAGAAAATCAACAGAGTCAGAAGCAATTTGATCTAGATCCTTATGAAATTAATTTTCTTCCTCAATTTAAAAAAGGTAAAGAACCCAAAGGAACTTTTGTAAATAAACATGGAGTGATCATTGGTGACCACGAATATGAATCTCCAAATTCCCCTTTAACTAAGTGGACGGAAGAAACCGATCCTGAAATTATGGCAGGGGATGAGTGGGTGCATCCATATAAGGATATTGGTTTTCAAACGGAACAAAATAAAGATTATTTTGAGAAGGGTATCGAACCAGAAGAGGGTTTATTTACCCACCCTGATAAAGATGTCTCGTTTGAACCTCCTATCCACAGTAAAGAGGAAGGGAATAAATCAGATTCGAATGAGAACGGAAAATAGTACTTATCACACGAATAGCAAACATTGCTTTCATTCCTTCGAGCCATGTATAATAAACTTAAGATAAGCGGTTTTATATGAAATTAATATTTTGAGGAGTGAAAGCATATGTCTATGTCTTTTGATATGTATATGAATGATGTTATACAACCGATGCGTGATGAGCTTACAAAAATAGGTGTAAAGGAGCTTAGAACGGCTGAGGAAGTTGAGGGGAATTTTGAAGAATATAAAAGTGGTACCTCACTTGTAGTAGTGAATTCAGTTTGCGGTTGTGCGGCTGGACTTTGTAGACCTGGTGTTGCGCTTGCTTTAAACCACGAGAAAATACCGAACAATTTATTTACTGTTTTTGCAGGTCAAGATAAAGAAGCTACGGCAAAAGCACGTGAATACTTTGCTCCATACCCACCGTCTTCACCTTCTATCGCTTTGATGAAGGATGGGGAATTAGTTCATTTTATTGAAAGACATCAAATTGAAGATCATTCTGCTGAGCAGATTGCTAAAAACTTAACGGATGCTTTTGATCAATATTGTGATTAAAAATAGTTAAAATAAACTTTTAACATCACTAATTTTATTAGTGATGTTTTTTAAACTAAACAAATAAATCAAACCAATATAGATTTATCCCGTTCAGATAAAACTGTTTTTCAAGTGACTTTACCTATTTCACCTAATAATAAGTGGCTTGCTCTTATATAAGTGGTTGATCATCATTATAACTTTATTTGCTTTTAATCGTGTTTGTTCTACTTTATTAGTTTAAAAATATATTAATGTGTAAAGTATAAGGGCAACTTCCCCTCTGTCTTCGCCTTAAAGGCTATCCAATCGGCGAGTTTTCTTTAGTGGTAAAATAAGTATAAGTAAGTTTATAATAAATACAGAATAATGATATAACATTTTATTTAGAGGTGATGGGATAATGAGTTTACAAAGAGAAATCATAGCTTCGCTTGGTGTCCAACCTGAGATTGATGTCGATCAGGAAATACGAAAAAGAGTAAACTTTTTAAAAGATTACATATTAAGGTCAAATACGACAGGGTTATTGATTGCGATTAGTGGTGGAGTGGATAGTGCTGTTACCACAGGTTTGTGTAAAATGGCAACAGATGAATTAGCTGAAGAAACAGGAAAACCATATGAAACACTAGGTGTTTTTCAACCGTATGGTGAGCAAGAAGATATAGAAGATAGTTATGCAGTTGCAAAAGCCTTTCAGTTAAAGTCTGCGACAGAAACAAATATTGAAGAAGCTGTTGACGAAGTTGCTATTGAAGTAGAATATGCTTTGAAAAATTTAGGGGATTCTAGACATATAAGTATTAAAGGGAAAGGAAATGTGAAAGCAAGGACCCGCATGGTGATGCAATATGCATTAGCATTTGAGAGGAATTTATTGGTTGTCGGTACGGATCACGCATCTGAGGCACTAACGGGATTTTTCACTAAGTATGGGGATGGAGCCGTAGACATTACTCCGTTAAGCACATTATCTAAAAGGCAAGTAAGAATGTTAGCAAATAAATTAGGTGTTCCCAAAACGGTGATTGAAAAAGCACCTACTGCGGGTTTATGGGCAGGACAAACCGATGAAACTGAGTTAGGTATTACTTATGAACAGAATAGTGATTTTCTTGAAGGAAAAGAAGTAGATCCTAAAGTTAGAGAAAAATTGGAACAGTTGTATAAAAACACAGAACATAAAAGAAATCTGATTCCAGGAATTTAGGTTGTTTATGATATATGGTATTGGTAATGATCTAATTGAAATATCAAGGGTAGAAAATGTCGTAAATAAAAATCATGGCAAAAAATTTGTAGATCGCATTTTAACTCCACAGGAAAAAAACATATACATGAAACGTGAAAAAAACAGCGTGGAATTTGTCGCTGGAAGATTCGCAGCTAAGGAAGCGGTTGTAAAAGCTTTAGGGTGTGGTATCGGAAAAAAAATTGGTTTTCAAGACATAAACATCGTACCCAATGAATTAGGGAAACCAATATGTCATATTTCGGGTCAAATTCTAGAGGATTTAGGTGTTTTCGAATCAAAAATACATATCAGTATTACACATAGTGCTACGATGGCAGCAGCATTTGCTGTAGTTGAAGTCTAGAATAGTTCATCTTTTTAGAGGTACACGGAAAACCATCCATGTTTCAGCGGATGGTTTTTCAAATTAATTATATGTTATTTCATTTCAGATAACCAATCCGATAAAATATTAATGTTTTCTTCGGGTAATACACCTTCATAAGCAGGCATATGCGTGCCTTCTTTTCCATTTAGCAGTATATTTTTGATTTCTTCTTTTTCTAAACGTGCTCCAATTTGCTGTAAGTTAGTTAATGGTCCCATACGACCTTCTAAATCCGTTCCATGACATGAAAGGCATTTATTTTTTTGATAAATTTGATACTCTGTTGATTTTTTGTCGACTATATTTATTTGAGTCTCCGGCTCAGAACCATTCTGATCACTGCAAGCTGTTGTTAAAATCAGAATGAGGCTAAAAGTAATAAACACAAGTTTCCTTTGATTAGACATTAAATTACCCCCAGACCTTTTTCTAAAAATAATTCCCTTAGTTTACTCTTATCATAAATAAAAAGAGGCAGGAGATCAAAGGACAAAATGTGAAATAATTTGTCAAATTATATTTCCCGAGAAATAATTTTGTCAAACAAAGGCTAGTTATCGCACGAATCCATTTATTCATTGAGTAGTTGATGAACCTTAACAATTGAAATCGCTACATCTGCTAGTCTTTTTCTATCGTTCATAGCTTGTTTGCGTAAAAATTCATAGGCTTCTGCTTCAGAGATGTTTTTCATCTTAGAAATAATTCCTTTTGCTTGTTCGACCCATTTTCTTTCCTCTAATTTATACAATAATTGCTGGCGTTCTTTTTTCCATTGTGTTTTAAGTTTGTGTTGATTTGCACAAAGGTGAAAACTCCAATGTAATTCAGACGGCTCCATTTGAGGAAAGATCATCCCATCGATCCCTAAATCTAGTTTGTATTCTCTATTATTTGATGTATACGTATCACACCACCAAATAAGAGGAACATCTTTAATAGAAATAATTTTTTGTGACCACCCAAACAAATCAGATATTTTAACTCGTAAAATAACTGCATCAATGGGGTTTAATCCTTTCTTTTCAATATTGTTTTTTGTTGTAATGGATTGGACATGATAACCTATTGTGTTTAATGTTTCTATGAAATTTGAAGTTGAATTTACTTTTTTCTCTCCCATTTCCAAAACATTTGAATCGTTGATGAGAAGAAAATACTGTAGCATAAAAATACCCCCATCAAAGTTATTTTTTTCTACTAACTCACATGATTATTCTTCAGTTTCTTTATAGTTTATCTAAAAAAAGTATAGTACATTTTATTCAATGAATGATGAACGGACAACTTTATGTCATATATACTAACATGAATTAGTTATAAATATAACATACTTATATAAAAAGGTCTACGCATTTCCCTTCAAAAACGAACAAAATCATAAAGGTATACTTTAATGTACGTTTTAAGAGAGCGTTTTCAATTGTTTTAAGTGGAATCCCGCTTGTAATATCATAACTTTCATAACTTTAAAAAAATATGTAAATTAAGTTGACATGGATTTATAAATTAAATATAATAACCTTAAAATAAAATCGTTTCAACACGAAGATGTGTTGAGTTAGTTAGCAGGCAAAGGTGCCTACCTACTGAGTGATACCTTTTCAAAGGTTCATTCTGTAGGTAGGTTTTGTTTTTTTAAAAAGGTATATAGACACAACGGGGTGTCTAGTAAAAATGATGAAGGAGTGATTGGGATGAGTACTAAAACAGGCAACCCATACAAAGGGAATATTAAGATTTTAATGTTAACGACTTTTGCATTTTTCATTACATTTGTTGTTTGGTTTAATATGGCACCTTTTGTTGCTACCATTAAAGAAACTTTGAATTTAACGGATCAAGAAGTTGGAGTGCTGCTCACAATGAACGTTGCTTTAACAATTCCAGCACGTGTAATTATTGGAATGTTAGTAGATCGGTTTGGTCCTCGTAAAGTTTACTCATCTCTTATGGCGATCATGAGTATTCCTTGTTTTATGTTTGCTCTAGGAGAGAGTTTTGTTCAGCTTTTCATAGCACGTACTTTACTTGCTATGATTGGAGCAGGTTTTGTTATTGGAATTCGCATGGTATCTGAATGGTTTCCTGCGAAACATCTAGGTGTTGCGGAAGGTGTATACGGAGGATGGGGTAATTTTGGTTCTGCAGCTGCTGCATTTACACTTCCATTAATTGCAGTTTATATTATGGAACATTCTTTTGGTTTGGAAAATGGTTGGAGATGGGCAATTGGATTTACTGGATTAGTAAGTTTGCTATATTCTTTTATCTATTTTAAATCTGTGAAAGATACTCCTGAAGGTCGTCAATTTAAACGTCCTAAGCGAAGTGGTGCGATGGAAGTTAGCAATTACGGAGACATGATCTTTTTAATGGCGATGACTTTGCCGATGTATGTGATTTTAGGGGTTCTTACTTGGAAGGTACAGGGATTAGGCTTAATTAATTCTGGAATATCTAGTTTGATATATGGGTTATTAGCATTATTATTTATTTCAAATTGTTATAAAATATGGTCTGTAAACAAAGAGCACATTCAAGAAGGCGTACAAGAAAAAGAAAAGTATTCTTTCAAACAGGTAGCCATATTAGACTTAGCATATTTCTGTACGTTTGGGTCTGAATTAGCGGTTGTTTCTATGCTGCCATTATTTTTCCTGACAACATTTAATCTCTCGGTGACACAAGCAGGAATGATTGCCTCTAGTTATGCATTTATGAACTTAGTGGCTCGTCCAAGTGGAGGATGGCTAAGTGATAAATTTGGTCGTAAAAAAACCTTAACTATTCTTGTAGCCGGATTATCTGTCACATACTTGTGCATGGGATTTGTTAATGCTAGTTGGTCAATCATAGCAGCTGTTATCTTAACAATGACTTGTTCGTTTTTCGTTCAAGCAGGTGAAGGTTCTGTTTTTTCAATGGTACCTTTAGTTAAAAAACGCTTGACTGGTCAAGTGGCAGGCATGGTTGGAGCCTATGGTAATGTAGGTGCGACGACTTTTCTAACAGTACTTACTTTTGTAAGTCCGCAAGCTTTTTTTGTAGTCATTGGTTGCGCCTCTCTAGTCTGTTTTGCGGCATGTTTCTTCTTAAAAGAACCAGATGTTGAAGCGATAGAACAACAAGCTGCGGAAGTGGAAGAAGACATGGTTGGAGAAAAGGTTGTTGCATAATATATTACATGAATATGACACACAAGCAAAAAAATTTACATGAAATGAATTTATTTACTTAATTAAGTTAAATGTATGTCATTAAACTTGACATGATACTTCAAAGGGCATATAATTGTGTTAACAATAGCGAATGACACAATGGCGTGTCTGTAAATGAAAGATGGCAACGAGGCCTATCTGATGGTTAACTATAACATCAGTAGGTCTCTTTTTGTTTACCTTTAAGAGGTTGCTCAAAAAGTCCCCCACTTTGTCAGCACAGGAAGTGCTGATCCTACATTAGTCACATGGATGTGACTGATCTTAAGTAGGGATCACGAAGAGGACCATGGAAGTGAATTCGACATCGAATACTGCACTCACATTTGAATTCCGGTACTCATGTAACAATCACTACACTTGCTACACCCCAAAAAGTGAAGTATTACTTTGAAGTGTATTCCGAATACTTTTCGGGGACCCCGAAAAACATCGGTTTGCATATTCGTACAATCTTCTCGGTGCTAAAAACTGGACTTTTTGAACACGTATTTTAACTATAAGGAAGGGGCGTGTGTATAATGAGTCAAAAAGAAAAACTAGTGGTGATAGGGAATGGGATGGCTGGTGTGAACACAGTTGAGCATATATTAAAGCTAGCTCCAAATCAGTTTGATATTACAATCTTTGGTTCAGAACCGCATCCAAACTATAATCGTATATTATTATCCTACGTTTTAGCGGGAGATTCCAAAGTAGATGATATTGTTATTAATAGTTATGAATGGTATGAGGAACATGGGATTTCATTATATACAGGGGAAACCATCACTGAGATAAATTCGGAAACTAAAATAGTGACAAGTGATAAAGGTACAACAATTTCTTATGATAAATTGATTATCTCTACAGGATCCAATGCGTTTATGCTTCCATTACCAGGTGCAGATAAAGAAGGAGTTATCGCTTATCGTACTATTCAAGATTGTGAGTATATGATGGAAGCTGCGAAAAACTACAAAAAAGCGGTTGTTATCGGTGGAGGATTATTAGGATTAGAAGCAGCAAGAGGATTTTTAAACCTTGGTATGAAGGTGGATGTAGTGCATATCTGTGATTCCATTATGGAAAGACAACTGGATCGTACAGCTTCAAAAATGCTTCAAGAAAAACTAGAGTCTCAAGGCATGAACTTTTTATTGAATAAACAGACAGAGAAAATTCTAGGTAAAGATAGAGTGAAAGGTTTAAAATTTTCTGATGGTTCCAAAGTTGATGCAGATTTAGTTGTGATGGCAGTAGGAATTTCTCCAAATGTGCAGCTTGCCGTAGATGCAGGTATTGAAGTTAAACGAGGCATTGTAGTAAATGATTTTCTAGAAACGAGTGTAAAAGATATATTTTCCGTTGGAGAGTGTGCAGAACATAGAGGGATTGGATATGGATTAGTTGCTCCGTTATTTGAACAAGGTGCTGTATTAGCAAAGAAAATTGCAGGAGTAGATACAAATCCTTATGAAGGTTCTGTAGTATATACAAAATTAAAGGTTTCTGGTGTAGATGTATTCTCAGGTGGAGAATTTATTGATGGAGATAATACAAAAGCGATCAAAATAGAAGATGAATTTTCAGGTATTTATAAAAAGGTTTTAGTAAGAGAAAACAAGATTATTGGTGCAGTACTATTCGGAGATACTTCGGATGGTACTAGATTAATGCAAATGATACGCAACGAAACAGACATTACTGGATATGAAAAAGCAGCTATTCTAAAAGATCCCGATGAAAATAGTGGTAAAGGATCTAGTGTCGCTGATATGAGTGATGATGAAATCATTTGTGGATGTAATGGAGTAAGTAAAGGTACCATCTGTTCAGTGATTAAAGAGCAAGGATTAACTTCGGTTGAAGAAGTGAAAAACTGTACAACAGCCTCACGTTCTTGTGGAGGATGTAAATCGTTAGTAAGTGATTTATTAGAGTACACAATAGGTGATGAATTTGATAAATCAGCACAAAAAGAAACGATGTGTGAATGTACGGATTTAGAAAAAGAAGAAATCGTAGTACAAATTAAGGAAAAAGGTCTTTCCCATGTGCGTGAGGTTATGAGTGTTCTAGATTGGAAAAACGAAGAGGGCTGTTCTAAGTGTAGACCTGCTATTAATTATTACTTAGGCATGGTGAATCCAAAACAGTATCAAGATGACTCAACTTCACGTTTTGTAAATGAAAGAATGCATGCGAATATCCAAAAGGATGGTACGTATTCAGTAGTACCTCGAATGTATGGTGGGGTTACAAATCCAGCAGATTTGAAAAAAATCGCAACTGTAGCTGAAAAATACAATGTGCCAAAAGTGAAAATCACTGGGGGTCAAAGAATAGATTTGTTAGGTGTTAAAAAAGAAGATTTAACAAACATGTGGGAAGAGTTGGATATGCCTTCAGGATATGCCTATGGTAAAGCGGTCAGAACAGTAAAAACATGTGTTGGAGAAGAGTTTTGTCGATTTGGAACTGCCGATTCTATGGGAATGGGGATTCAGATTGAAAAACGATTTGAACGTTTAAATACGCCTGCAAAAGTGAAAATGGCTGTATCCGGATGCCCACGTAACTGCGCTGAATCAGGAATCAAAGATTTAGGTGTTGTTGCCATCGACGGAGGCTGGGAATTATACGCTGGTGGTAACGGTGGTGTAAAGCTTCGTAAAGGTGATTTGGTAGCAACGGTGAAAACAGAAGCAGAAGTGATCGAATATACAGAAGCTTATTTACAATATTACCGTGAAACTGGAGTTTATGGAGAACGTACATCGGAATGGGTAGAGCGACTGGGAGTTCAACATATTCAAGACATTTTGGCAGATGAAGCAAAACGTGAAGAACTTTGTGGAAGAATGGATACAGCACTTTCCGTTTTAAAAGATCCTTGGAAAGAAGCTGTAAAAAGTGAAAAAATTCAAAAGGATTTATACGAAGTCATAGAAGCAAAGTGATTATCTTTAAATAAATGAAACCATTCAAAGTTAAATAGGAGGATGAACGGAATGAACAACTTAAAAAGTGATAAATCATGGGTAGAAGTAGCTAATTATGATGATTTACCTGTGAACTCAGGAAAAACAGTTCGTTTTAAAGAAAAAGAGTTAGCTATTTTTCGTTTAACAAGTGGTAAAATCTTAGCAATTGAAAATCGCTGTCCTCATAAAGATGGTGTTTTAGCAGAAGGGATAGTGAGTGGGGAATATGTGTTCTGTCCTTTACACGACCGTAAAATTGATTTATCTTCAGGTTTAGTGCAAAAACCAGATACTGGATGTGTAACCACTTTTGATGTATACGTTGAAAATGGAAAAGTATATATTGCTTTATTAGAAAAAAGCGAAATCGCTAGCTAGAAGTGGCTGCTTAAATGGATATTGCTAGATTGTGTTAAGTCACTTTTAAGAGTAATTTTACGGGGGTGAGTTTGATGGCTTTAACGCTGTTTAAAAAAAAGAAAAAATCACAAAAAAACCAGCCCGTATCTAATCAATCTCACTGCTGTTTCTGTAGTATGCAGTGTAGCTTGCAGCTAGTTCCAAGTGACAAAAAATCAGGTCTGGTAGTTAAACCTAGCCCAGATTTTCCAGTAGCAACAGGACGACTTTGTCAAAAAGGGTTAAATTCACTAGATCATGTTGTACACCCCTCCCGTATTAGAGAACCTTTGGTTAGAGTGGGTGAAGAGGGTGATAAGAAATGGTCCACTACGAGTTGGGAAACAGCATTTGATCAGATTTCAAATAAAATGAAAGAGTTACAAAATATACATGGGAAAGATTCAGTTTCCGTTTTTGGGGGCGGATCTTTAACAAATGAAGTTTCCTATTTATTAGGCAAGTTTACTCGAGTGGCGTTGCAATCTAAATATATTGATTATAACGGTAGGTATTGTATGTCTACTGCTGCAGCAGCAGGAAATAAAGCATTTGGTGTTGATCGAGGGTTAACACTCCCTTTAGCTGAATTAGAAAATGCAAAGTACATTATTCTAGCAGGATCAAATATTGCGGAATGCCAACCGACGATGCTGCCATACTTAATGGCAGCAAAGAAAAAAGGGGCAGTGATCGTTACCATTGACCCTAGAAATACGAAAACTTCAAAATTATCTGATATACATGTCCGTTTACAACCTGGTTTTGATGCCATGTTTGTTAATGCTTTATTACATGTGATTGTGAATGAAAAGCTTTATGATGTGCAATTTATTAAGGATAAAACAAATGGATTTTCTGAGCTAGTAGATACCGTGAAACCATTTTCTCCTGATGTTGTAGAGGAAATGACAGGAATCCTTGCTCCTAAGATTCGAACGATTGCACGAGGTTTTGCAAAAGCTAAAACAGGAATTGTATTCACAGCACGTGGGTTGGAACAGCAGGTGAACGGTGTTGAAAATACATTAAATTATATTAATTTATGCTTAACCACAGGGAAAATTGGTAAATCAGGTTGTGGTTTTGGTGCAGTAACAGGGCAAGCAAACGGACAGGGTGGAAGAGAACATGGTCAAAAAGCAGATCAGCTTCCTGGTTACCGTATGTTAGAGGATAAATCAGCACGAGAACATGTTGCAAAAGTGTGGGGGATTTCACCAGATGAACTACCCAGAAATGGTGTTTCTGCATTTGAAATGTTTGAGAAAATGAATGCGGGTGAGATCAAAGCGATGATTGTACTGGGCTCCAATCCGATCGTATCGAGTCCGAATAATGCTGTGGTTGAGCAAGCATTAAAGAAGTTAGAATTATTAGTTGTAGTTGATTTATTTGAAACGGAAACAGCAGAATATGCAGATTGGTTAATACCTGGATCTTCATTTTTAGAAGCAGAAGGTACTTTAACGAATTTGGAAGGTCGCGTTTTTCATAGAGCCAAAGTCTTAGAAACTCCGAATGAAAATCTATTGGACTATGAAATTATTTGTGAATTTGCAGAAAGATTAGGTCGTGGACAGTATTTTCAATATCAATCAATCGAAGATGTATTTAATGAGTTAGCCAGAGCTTCTGCAGGTGGGAAAGCAGATTATGGTGGGATTACCTATGAACGTTTGAAAGAGGAAAAAGGTTTGTTTTGGCCATGTCATGAACCAAATCATCCAGGGACACCAATGATGTTTAAGGATGGGTTTTATCATGAAGATGGAAAAGCAAAAATATTTGCAATCAAACCGGAGAAACCTGCAGAGCCAATAGATCAAGAGTATCCATATATTTTAACAACTGGTCGTCTAGCGAATCATTATCTTAGTGGTGCGCAGACTCGGAGAACTGAAAATTTGAATAAAAGATCTCCGTTACCTGTTGCGGAAATTCATCCTTGGTTAGCCAAAAAAATAGGTTTGCTTCCGAATCAAAAAATAAATATTACAAGTAGAAGAGGATCACTTGATTTTCATGTTAAAATCACAGAAGGAATTCATCCTAAAACGATTTTTGTCCCGTTTCACTGGGGGAAAGAATTAGCTATTAATCAATTAACAAATGATGCATTAGCTCCAATCAGCCGCATGCCAGAGTTTAAAATTTGTGCAGTTCGAGTTAAAGCTATTAAGTGAACCTCTCTAAAGTGAAAACAAGTCTCTATCCTTGGATAGGGGCTTGTTTATTGACGAATTGTCTGGTTTTATGATAAATTAAAATGAATTAATGTCAATATGAACATATGTGCATATATAGTAAATGGGAGTGTTTAAAAAATGACGGAGGAAAACAATCATCAATCAAATGGAAATGACTATAATGAACTAGATAAGGAAACATTATTTATCGTATCTCAAACATTTAAAGCTTTATCCGATCCAACAAGAATTCGAATTATACATTTGTTAGTGAATCAAGAATATTCAGTGAATGAGATTTCAGAAAAGCTTGGATTGCTGCAATCGACTGTTTCACATCAGTTACGTTTTTTAAAAAACTTACGATTGGTAAAATACCGCAGAGCGGGAACAACGATGTATTATTCTCATGATGATGAACATGTAGTGGACTTGTTAGAACAAGCAATAAACCATGCCCAGCATCTTTAAATATAGGAGAATCACTTATTACCTACATCTGAGGGGGGACAAGTATGAAGGAATATAAAATAGAAGGTTTAAGCTGTGCTAGCTGTGCTGCTGATATGGAAGAAAAAATTAAAAAGTTGGATAATGGAGATACAGCTGCTATCTTATATAATTCTTCAAAGCTGAAGATTGATGAAAGTGCTAGCTTAGCGAAAGTTAAGGAAATATTAGCGACTGATGGAGCATCTCTAATTAGTGATGTAGAACAAGAGCATGGTCATGCTCACGCTCGAAGTAATAAATTAAAATTATTTTTGGGGATTTCCACAGGGTTATTTATACTAACCATCATTTTTGAAACTTTTCTACCAAATATACTACCTGTTATATTTTATTTAACTGCTATAACAATTAGCGGATATCAGACTTTTATAAAGGGACTTAAAAATCTATTTCGTTTAAAATTTAATATCGATACATTGATGACTATTGCTTTGGTTGGAGCCATATCTATTGGTGAATGGAAAGAGGCAACGCTCGTAGCCATATTATTTGGTTTAAATGAGTATCTTGAAGGTTTAGGTATGGAGAAGGCTAGAAAATCAATGGAAAAACTATTAAAAGTAGCGCCTAAGGAAGCCATTTTAATTACAAATGGTGTTGAAAGAGTTGTTCCCATTGATGTTTTGCAGCAGGATGATATCGTTTTAGTGAAATCTGGTGAAAAAATTCCTTCTGATGGTATTGTTGTTGATGGAGTCAGCTCAGTAAATGAGGCTGCCATTACAGGTGAATCATTACCCGTTGAAAAAGAAGTGAACGCTAAGGTTTTTGGTGGAAGTATTAATAATGAAGGTGTTTTAAAGATTCAAATTACGAAAGCATTTGAAGATTCTTCCTTAGCAAAGATACTACATCTAGTTCAAGAAGCACAGGAAACTAAAACACCAACAGAACAGTTTATTAATAAATTTGCAAAATATTATACGCCTTTGATTATGATGATCTCTCTCTTAGTTATGACTGTACCTCCGTTATTATTTGGAGGGGCATGGGGAGCGTGGTTTTATCAAGGTTTAGCGGTATTAATTGTAGGATGTCCTTGTGCATTAATTTTGTCTTCACCCATTGCGATTGTATCGGGGATTACACGGAACGCAAGAAATGGCATCTTGGTAAAAGGCGGCGTATTTTTAGAACAATTAGGGAAAATTAATACGATAGCATTTGATAAAACAGGTACGTTAACTAAAGGTGAACCACACGTTGAAAAAATAGTGGAGTACGACAATAGGTTATTAAGTATTGCTGGTGCAGTAGAAAAAAAATCTTCACATCCATTGGCGAAAGCAATTATGAAAAAGGTTGTAGAAACTGAAGTTGAATTCTCAGAATCGGATGAAATCAAAACACTTTCTGGACGTGGTGTAGAGGCAATAGTAGGTGGGATTAAGTACTATGTCGGTAATGAAAAGAGTATTGAACATCTTAATTTCGATGAAAATGTGCAAAGGGATATAGATGATTTGAAAGCTCAAGGATTAACATTGGTTATTGTTGCAGACGAAAAATATGTTTTAGGAATCTTCGGAATTTCGGATGAGATTCGTGAGGAAAGCAAACAAGTCATGGATAAACTTCATCAAATAGGAATTAAACATACAGTGATGCTTACAGGTGATCATATACAGACTGCAGAGAAAGTAGCTAATCAAGTAGGTGTATCAGAATATCATGCGAACCTGCTTCCTGAACAGAAAGTAGAAAAAATCAAATCACTGCATGAACGAGGAAATGTAGCAATGATCGGTGACGGAATTAATGATGCACCTGCACTTGCAGTAGCTGATCTTGGTATTGCCATGGGAAAAGGAACGGATAGTGCAATCGAAACAGCGGATATCGTATTAATGCAGGATCATTTAGGTAGACTTCCTAGTGCCATTTCGATCTCTAAAAAGGTAAACAATGTGATAAGGTTAAATATTTCTCTAGCATTAGGGTTAAAATTGATTGCACTGTTATTAACGATTCCAGGATGGTTAACGCTATGGATTGCAGTTTTATCAGATATGGGAGCAACGATATTAGTTTCTTTAATTAGTTTAACGATATTGATGGAGAGAAAGAATCATGAAGTGACATGATTCTTCAAGTTCAACCATGAATATTGCTATCATTTAAGACTCGCCAATCGGCGAGTTTTTTTTCATATAGGAAAGAATAACTTTCCGCCCTCATTTGGATTGTTATTTGATTACCCTTTTTTTGGAATATAAATAGGAATTTGATACAATATCTTTTGTATTGGTTGAATTTCAGATGAAGGAAGAAGGAAACATCGTATGTTAGCAAGATTAAATTCAATCCATCCAATTAATAAAGTACTTATTATAGGTACATTTTTTACGAGAACAGCCATTTTCATGACAATTCCTTATTTATCGATTTATTTATTTAAAGTAAAAGGAATTAGTTTAGAAATGATCGGATCTATCCTTGGAATGAGTGCTTTGGTGAGCATATTTGGTGGTATAATAGGTGGAAGTCTATCAGATCGTTATGGTAGGGAAAAGATTATCATCGTTAGTATCTTCTTATGGTCTTTAGTTTTTATAGGGATCGGATTAGCGAATCATCTCATTCTCTTTTTCTGTTTAAGTGGATTAAATGGTTTGTGCCAATCCTTTTTTGAACCTACCGCCAGAGCTCTTTTGTCTGATTTGACTGAACAAGAAGACAAGTTATTTGTTTTTAATTTGCGATATACGGCAATAAATGTAGGGGCAGCCTTAGGTCCATTAATCATTCTGTTGTTAGGTCCCTCCAATAATACGATTACCTTTTATATGACTTCAAGCATTTATATTATATATGGATTTGTTTTACTCTTTGTATTTCACAAGTACAAGCTGCAAGAAACAGAAGTCAAAACAAAAGAGCGTATTCAGTTCAAAGAAGCAGTGCAAACAGTAAAAAATGATAAGGTATTATTATTTTCTATTATAGGTTTTACATTTGGTGTGATTGGATTTAGTCAATTTGGTTCAACCATGCCGCAATTTTTTGAAAATGCACCTCATATAACAAATGGATTGAAGGTGTATTCATTTTTAATTATCCTAAATGCAGTTACGGTTTTAATCATTCAATATCCCATCACTAGGATTGGCAAATGGATTTCACCTTTGTTTTCAATTATGTTGGGAACTCTAGCTATATCCATAGGTTTATTTGGGATGGGTCTGTTCAAGTCGTTGTTATTTCTCGCTTTTTCCATGATCATTTTTACGATAGGTGAAGTGATGATGTTTACGATGACCGATTTATTTGTAGATCAAATATCCAAACCATCCTTAAAAGGGACTTATTTTGGTGCGATGGCCCTATCCGTAATAGGAGGTGCACTTGGACCCGCGATCGGTGGAATATTATTAGGACATTTTGGGTTTGTTAGGTCAGAAATTGTTTTTGGAATTTTAGCTGCAATCAATGCAATGGCTTTTCCTATTCTTTTATATGTAAATTATTTTATAAAAAAACGAAACGAAGTGTTGACTATACACTTTAATATAACTTCAATCAGGAGAGAAATATGACAAACATGACGATACAAAAACAAGTTTTTGTACAGGAATTATTGAATTGGTTTAGAGAAAATAAAAGGGATTTGCCTTGGAGAAAACACAAAAACCCATATTATATTTGGATTTCAGAAATTATGTTGCAACAAACGAGAGTGGATACGGTTATCCCGTATTTTGAGAATTTTATTGATAAGTTTCCAACAATAGAAACACTTGCGGATGCCCCTGAAGATGATGTCCTGAAAGCTTGGGAAGGTTTAGGTTATTATTCTAGAGCTCGAAATCTGCACAGTGCGGTGAAAGAAGTAAAAGCTAGCTATGGATCAGTAGTGCCAGACAGCCCAAAGGATATTTCTTCATTAAAAGGAGTGGGTCCCTATACTGCGGGCGCAGTATTAAGCATTGCCTACGATAAACCAGAACCAGCGGTTGATGGGAATGTGATGAGAGTATTATCAAGATACTTTTTGATTCAAGAAGATATTACAAAAGTTTCTACCAGAACCTCTATGGAAAAAATCATAAGAGAAATCATTCCACATGATGCTGCAAGTGATTTTAATCAAGGGCTTATGGAGTTAGGGGCATTAGTGTGTTCTCCCAAATCACCAAAGTGTTTAACTTGCCCAGTAAGGGAACATTGTGAGGCACGATTAAATGGAATAGAGGAATCATTACCGATCAAGAAAAAAGCAAAACCTCCAAAAGTAGAACAAAGATTAGTTGCCCTCATTGAAGGAATAGGTGTCAATAAAGGTAAGATTTTGATTCGTCAAAGACCAGACAAAGGTTTATTAGCTGGGATGTGGGAGTTACCTCATTACATAGCTGATAATCAATCTACAAATTGGATGGGCTCTGATGAATTGAATGAGGATTATGTGATTGATCAATATGCTTTAGAAACGGGTATAGAACTTAGAAACGGTCATTATATGTTTGATATCAATCACGTGTTCAGCCATATTTTTTGGGATATGAAGGTGTATCGTTTTAAAGAAAATCATAGTTTAATAGAAAAAGATTTAATCCAACGGGAAAGTGGATACCATTATGCATGGATTTCATTACAAGAGGTTGATCAATATGTGTTTCCGAATGTGTTTTTGAGAATTTTTAAACAGGTTTAGTTGTAATCAAATCTTTCGCTGCTATATTGAAAATAAGGGGAAATGGCGGTCTTATTCAATAGATATTACAATTGAGACTTTTTTAGCGGTAATTTGTGGTCTTATTTTGGGTGTTTTTCCTCATTTTAGTGCAATTTTTGCACGATTTCTAGGTAATAAGACCTCGAATTCCCTCTATTTTCAAAAATCGATTAATAATCATGGAATAAGACCAATAAAGTCCTTTATTTCATATGGATTAAACCATTATGCTGTTCATTTAATTCAAAAAAAAGCGTGGGAGCCCTCCATTATAAAGACTGAATCTGTTATAATTCAATACTTATATAAGTATAAATACCGTCCAATTTAATCATAGGGTGGTATTTTTTATGATATCCCTCCTTATTCATAATCAAACTTAACTACAATTTTCACATAAATAAGTAAAATCAAATGAAACCTCCTCAGTCTCTTCTCGTATTTGATTAAGTAGATCTTTCTCTAAATTTATCCAATAATTTACTAGTAAATTTGAATTCGATTTCATTAAATCCGGACAAGCTATTTCCTTTATAAAAAACCTCTGGTATTTTTCCTTTGTGTTATCTTAAGATAATTTGTTATTTCATTAGATAATGAGCTAAATTCATTGTGTTCATCTTTGTACCTAGTATAATGGGTTAAAATACCCGAGAAAGTAAAGTTTATTGAAGGCGATTCTGCAAAAAACGATCACGTTCGATATGGAACATATCTAGATAGTAAAATTTTGAATAAAAATATTTAACAACACAGGAGCAAGGAGATATGAAAAGGAAACAAGATTCGATCATGGAGGCTAAAGGAGTCAAAAGAACGTTTGGCAAAGGTCATAGTGCTGTCCACGCTTTAAAAAATGTGAACTTAAACATACCTAGGGGTTGTTTAGTGGCTTTAAAAGGAAGATCTGGTTCTGGTAAAACTACGCTTTTAAATGTATTGGGAACGTTAGATCAACCTACGGAAGGCAATGTCTTTTTTCAAAGCAATAATATATCGAATTTATCAGATAAAGACCGGACGAATTTACGAAGAAAAGAAATTGGACTCATCTTTCAATCGTTTGCTTTAACACCATATATGACAGCGCTTGAAAATGTTGAATTTGCATTAAGAATTGCGGGAACTCCAAATAAAGAGCGTTTGAAACTAGCAGAAGAAGCTTTAAGTTTGGTAGGTTTGAAAAAAAGAATGAAACATAGACCTTATGAGTTGTCTGGAGGGGAGCAACAAAGAGTTGCAATTGCCAGATGTATTGCTCAGCAGCCAGCATTAATTTTGGCAGATGAACCAACAGCTGAATTAGATAGTAAAATGGGTTTTCAAATTATTCAATTATTTAAAAAATGTATTGAAGATACAGGTATGACGATAGTATTAACTACACATGATCCAGATGTTATGGAGTTGGTAGATTATCTGTATGAATTGGAGGATGGAGAAATTGTTCAATCAAATCAAAATGAAATCGATTAAATTTATTTTCATACCTTTTATGATTCTAGCTCTAGCTGGATGTTCAATGATTCCTGCAGAAGAAGATGTATTAGCTCCTCCTTTAATAGAACCTAAAAAAGAAGAAGTTAGGCTTTTAACTGTTGAAAAAGGTTCCATCGTAAAAAACCTTAATTTACAAGGGAATTTCAGATCTTCTATCTCTGAATCTCTATATTTTAAACAACATGGTGGAAGAATTGTATCTATTGATGTGAGATTAGGAGATATAGTGTCCAAAGGTGATGTGATCGCGCAGTTAGAAAATGAAGAATTGGCAAAAAGAGTTCAACAGCAAAGGCTTGTGTTGGAGAGAGCAACCATTGAATTACAAAGAGCTCAGCAAGAAATTGAGTTGGATTTACCAGATACACAAATCGAATTAGATTTGAAAAATTTAGAAGCATCTATTGAAGATGCGAAAACCAACTTAGAAAGAACAGAGCGTTTATATGAAGAAGGGGCTGTTTCACTACAAGAGTTAGAAGCTGTACAACAACAAGTAGAGCAGTTGCAATTTTCTTACGATAAACTTCTGATTAGTACTGAAGGTAGTAAGGTTTATCCAGTTGATGAACAATACATTAGATTATTAGAGATCGACGTAGAAACAGCCCAGATTGAATATAACTATCTGCAGGCGCAATTGAGCAATACGAAACTGATTGCGAATATTGATGGTGTCGTTACTTATATTAATACTTTAAAAAGAGGGGAAGAAGTCATTGCTTACGATCCTATCGTTGACATTTCTAATTCTGAAAATTTATTCATTCTAGCAGCATTGGATAATGCAAAAGAAATTTTAGAAGCAAAAGATGCTGAAATTAATCAACCCGTAGAAATCAAATATAATGGTGAAACCTATACAGGGAAAGTAGTACAGACACCTGATACTGCACCAGCATCTGCAGATAGAGAAGTGACTGAACTTAACAAAACATCGATATTTGTGAAACCGGATGAGGGACTTCCTAAAGAGGTTGATATTGGTGATAATGTTGATGTGAAAATTACTTTAGTTGAAAAGAAAGATACGATTGTGATTCCATCTGCTAGTTTACATAGCTATTTAGCTCGTAATTTTGTAAAAGTATTAGATGGTGAAAGTAGAGTCGAAGTTGACGTTGAGATTGGGATAGAAACAAAAACAGAAGTTGAAATTATTAGTGGTTTAGAAGAAGGTCAGCAATTGATTCTTAACTAAGGAGGGGTATGGTGGCTATTCTTACAATGATCATTCGAAAAATGATCAAAAACAAATGGCTTGAAATCAGTCTACTGCTTGGTTTAATACTTTCCGTTGCCCTCACTAGTAGTATTCCTATCTATACAAATGCCATTTTGCATCGGATGTTAGTAAAAGATCTTCAGAACTTACAACACCAAGAAGGTGTATATCCTGGTCGATTGGATGCAGAAACTTCTATAAGAAGTTCAATGCCACCTGAGGATCGGGAGAGGTATCTTTCAAGGGTAGATAAATATATGGAGGAACAAATTCCTGAGCAATTATCTTTATCAATTATAAGTTACTCCAAACAAAGAGAAACGTTAAATTACTCTTTTATTCCACTAGAAGAATTCAATCTT
This sequence comes from Chengkuizengella sediminis, assembly GCF_010078385.1. Classification (NCBI taxonomy): domain Bacteria; kingdom Bacillati; phylum Bacillota; class Bacilli; order Caryophanales; family Paenibacillaceae; genus Chengkuizengella; species Chengkuizengella sediminis. The sequence goes on along the minus strand of NZ_SIJC01000004.1, from coordinate 189,962 downwards.
ATAAATGAATCAGAGGATGGTAATGAGAACACGAGTGCAGTACGAAGTAAAAAAATTAACATAGTGGGCTCATCAGAATTCAATGAACATATCCAGCTTGTAGATGGGCGATTTCCATCAAAACAAGTAGAAAATGATGTTTACGAAGTATTGATTACTGAAGGTTCTTTATCTGCATTAAACATTACATTAAATAAAGAAATTGTTATTTTAGATGGTAGTAATAAACTAATCACTGTGAACCCTGTTGGAGTTTTTGAACCTATGGACTATAGTGATGTGTACTTTAATAATAATTTATCAAATACGACATTTTATTTAGATTTTAACTTGTTTGAAAAGCAATTTACATCACAGAATGTATTACCTGTAAGGAACAGTTATTGGAACGTATCTTTTGATTATCAAAGTATACAGCTAACATCGGTTGATAAATTGGTTGATGCCTATACGGGGCTTAAAGGATACTTAACTCCTTATACAAATAATGATAAAAATATTAAAGGTAATGAAGTTGATTTTCCAATTATAAACATACTGGAAAACTATGATATGAAACAACAAAAATTAAAAACGATGGTTTCGTTTCTTTACATTCCTGTATTAATTATGATTGCTTTTTACATCTTTTTAGTTTCTAACTTAATCATTGAAAGGCAGAAAACGGAAATTTCTGTGTTGAGGAGTCGTGGTGCAAATCGTCTACAAATTTTAGGTGGTTATTTAATTGAAGGGTTAATTTTAGGAGGCATAGCTTATTTTTCTGGTATATATATCGCAAAATTTTTCACGATGGTATTAGGTTCTTCTAATGGTTTTTTACAGTTTGTACAACGTACATCTTTAAAGGTGGAAATTACTGGGGAAGCCTATGTTTATGCAGCTTTCGCAGTTGTAGGAACTATATTAATGATGTTAGTGCCAGCATTTATCCATACTCGCCAAAATATTGTGAGCTTAAAGAGAAGCATGTCTCGAAGTAAAAAGACATCATTTTTACATCAATTTTATTTTGACATTGTATTTATTTGCGTAGGGTTGTATGGGTTGTACACATTTAAAAATCAAATTAACGATGTTGTAAAATCTGGAGTATATACGAATGAATTTTCAATTGACCCTCTCTTATTTATCATTCCTAATTTATTCATAATAGGGATGGGATTATTTCTTCTCCGAATATACCCATGGATGATTCAACTTATATATTGGTTAGGTAAAAAAAGATGGAGTCCAGTCTCTTATTCTACCTTATTGCAGGTCGGTCGTTCTGCTACACAATATCAACTATTGATGGTATTTATTATACTAACCCTTTCAACAGGAATGTTTAGTGCTAGTGCAGCTAGAACGATTAATAGTAATATGATCGATAAAATTTCCTATACAAACGGAGCAGATCTCGTGATGGATGTGGAGTTTGGAAACGATAATCCTGATCAATATCTTCCTGGAGCTTCAGGAGAAGCATTGGATAATACACATACAAATTATATTGAACCTTCCATAGAGGTTTTTAAAAACTTACCCGGAATTGAACATATCACAAGAGTATTTAAAGAGGATAACGTGAATTTCGCCAATAGTAAAGTGAATACAAAAGTACAATTAATGGGAATTGATACAGCCGATTTTGGACGTGTAGCATGGTTTAAAGAAGGTTTAATGGATCATCATTTTTATGATTATTTAAATTTAATCGCAACCAATCCTCAGGCTATTTTGATTTCAAAATCTATTGCAGAATTGCATGATATCAAAGTTGGAGATACTGTGAACATAGGTTGGATCGGTACGAAGAACGTTGAATTCATTGTTTACGGCATTATTGATTATTGGCCGAGCTGGAATCCAAATCAAGAATCATATACAGAATCAATAACAAAAATAGCTGAGGAATATGGAGTTACCATTGAAGAGGCAGAGAAGCATATTTCTCAATTCCCTAGTTTGACACCTCAATTGGTTGTAGGCCATTTAGATTTCATACAATCTCGCTTGGCACTTAGACCTTATGAATTTTGGGCTAAACTAAAGCCTGATTTTTCAAATACAGCTCAGTTGTATGATGCCATTCAAGAAAACCGTATCTGGTTAAATGATTTAACAAACTCAAAGGATCAGATCATTAAGGTTAAAAATGATCCATTCCAGCTAGCGATTAATGGAGTGATGACTTTAGGTTTTATTATCTCAATCTTAATTAGCTTATGTGGGTTTTTATTGTACTGGATTTTAACGCTGAAGGGTAGAACGCTTCAACTAGGAATGTTGCGTGCAATGGGGCTTAGATTTTCCGAGTTGGTTAAAATGTTGATACTAGAGCAAGCTCTAACAACAGGCGCTGCGATGATGATGGGAATAACTACAGGAATTGTGACAAGTACATTGTTTGTAACCTTATTTCAAATTACATTTAATCCGCTTGAACAGGTTCCACCATTCCAAGTTGTTATTGATCCTTCAGATCAAAGGCAGATTTATATAATTGTTAGTTTCATTATATTGATTGGTATTATGATTTTAGGATATATGCTGTCACGAATCAAAATTCATCAAGCCTTAAAATTAGGGGAGGATTAAGACATGATTTTGTGCGAAAATCTTGTGAAGATTTACAAAATTGCTGATCTTGAGGTTGTGGCATTACAGGGATTAGATCTCGAAGTGAAAAATGGAGAACTAATGGCAATCATCGGAAATAGCGGTAGTGGTAAATCTACTCTATTAAATATGTTAGGTGGATTAGATCGTCCATCTGCAGGAACTGTTTCTGTGAACGGATTGGATTTATTAAAGTTTAAAGAGAAAGATTATGTTAAATATAAACGAGAGACGGTAGGATTTGTTTGGCAGAATAACGCAAGAAATTTAATTCCATATTTAACGGCTTTGGAAAATGTAGAGCTGCCCATTCTTTTAAAAGGTCGTCGTAAAAAAGAACGAGCCAAAGAATTACTGGAAGCAGTTGGACTAGGACATCGTATGAATAATACATTAAATCAACTTTCAGGTGGAGAGCAGCAGCGTGTAGCCATCGCTATTGCGTTAGCGAATCGCCCAAAATTGTTGTTAGCTGATGAACCTACAGGGTCTCTAGATACTAAAATGTCTGATCAAATCCTGGACTTGTTTAGAAAATTAAATGAAGAGTATGGATTGACGATCGTGATCGTAACCCACGATCCTCTATTAGCTAAAAAGGTGAATCGTGTTGTAGCTATTCGAGATGGAAAAACCTCCTCAGAAATGATTCGAAAAAGATCAGTTGAGGAGCTTGAGCAATTAGGACTTGGCTTTGAAAAAGAAGATGAGACACATGAAGAATTCGCAATTCTAGATAAAGCTGGTAGATTGCAAATTCCTGATACTTATTTAAAGTCCATAGGACTAGAAGATAAAAACAAAGTCCAACTACAACTTGAGGATGGCAAAATTATTCTTACCTCCCCAAATGATAACGAGAAGGGGGACGAGGGTAAGATTGAGAACCAGGGTAAAGAGAACAAAGAAGAAAAAAAAGTGAAAATGGCTTGATACTCAATTTAACAATCCGCTAGAGCCCAGAACAAAATTGCAAAATACCACATAATATAAATTAAGCAATTAGAAATAATTGCACAAGGGTACTTTGATTACTGTCATAAACATTCCTTTCTTTTATTGAAAGCTTCTCCCAGGATGGTGGGAGGAGCTTTTTGATGCCAACAAGTATTTTTATACGATTAGAAAAATACAAGCAAAAACCCACAAAGCTTAATGATATGCTCCCCCATAAGTAGCCAGATTTTTATATTTAATCTGTCTACCTAAAGGGGAGCATATCATAATTTAGCTCTGCGGGTTAATTAACGATTTATTTCTTACTTCACTTAAGTCAGATTTATTTAGCAGCTTCGTAACGTTTAGCTACTTCATCCCAGTTGACTACATTCCAAAATGCACCGATGTAATCAGGGCGTTTATTTTGATATTTCAAGTAATACGCATGCTCCCAAACATCTAATCCTAAAATTGGTGTTTTACCTTCCATAATCGGGTTGTCTTGATTAGGAGTACTGCTTACTTCAAGCTTTCCACTTTGATCTACGCTTAACCATGCCCAACCACTTCCAAAACGAGTTACAGCTGCATTTGCAAAAGCTTCTTTGAATTTATCCAAACCACCAAGTTCACTTTCAATTGCATCAGCTAAAGCGCCTGTAGGTGCTCCTCCAGCGTTTGGTGCAATGACTTGCCAGAACAATGAATGATTAGCATGTCCCCCTCCATTATTTCTAACAGCCCCGCGGATGTTTTCAGGAACACGATCTAAGTTAGCTATAAGTTCTTCAATGCTTTTGCCTTCTAGCTCAGCATTTCCAGCAATTGCATCGTTTAGTTTTGTTACATAAGTTGCGTGATGGCGATCATGATGGATCATCATCGTTTGCTCGTCAATGTGTGGTTCAAGCGCATTATTTGCATATGGTAATTCTGGTAATTGATGTGCCATATTAAAAAACCTCCCATTATATGTATTCAAACAATATTATCACCTATTTTTGATAATAAATCAACATTTATGTTTAAAAAGTCTGTCTTTCTTACTCAATGAGCATATTCAATATTTATGAAAAGTAGGAAGTTTCGTTAATCAGTAAAATTAGTGTCCCCTGTATCTCCTCCTCTTTTTTTGATTTCATCTATAATTTTATGATGATATGAAACACCTTCAGCATTTAACCAAGGGGATAAATCACACATTGTTTGATGATGCAACTCTAACTCATCAATTTTCCAATCAGATAGTTGAACGTCTTGTAGATGTTGTAAATTTCTTTCATTAAAATACATTTCATCACCTCAGCATTAATATTTACTCCTACAAAATAGATTATTCTGCATAATTATGAAAACGCTTAAAATAAAGCGCTTTCAAGAGAAAACAAGAGATAACTTTAAAAATATTAATAATTTTGCAGGAATTTAACGAATTTTGTCGAAAATTTATATATAATAAATATACAGAGATTGTTTTATTCGAAATAATATTCTTTAAACCACTGTTAATAAGATTCACATTAATAAATGATATTCTTTATGTAATGAATGAAAAATGAAGGGGAGTCATTTAATATGAATTTACGTTCTTTTCAACTATCTGATTGTGAGAAGGTTACAAACTTATTAAAGGAAGTATTGTCGGATACATGTTACAAAAAAACAATTAAGGTTTTTTCTAAACAACTGTCTTATGACAGTGAACTAGTTGTTGTTGCAGAAGATGATAGTGAGGTTGTTGGAGTTATTATAGGATCCATAAAGAACAAACAAGGTCAGTATATTTTAACGGAAGATCCGAGCTACACAGAAAATGAAGTTGGAAAGAAAATGGTAATTGAATTAAAGGAACGTTTTGTACAAAAAAAAGTGAAGGAAAAGAATATCACGATGTATGATATTCAACATAAGGAATCTCATCAATTTGACGCAGTATGTTCATGAATTAAGTATGCTTATGATTTGGCTTTCACTTTATACCTTAAGAGGTACGAGGATCAGTTAATGAACCATTTTACTTTTTAAGGTATAATGTGATAGGATTCACTTAACTTCACATTTTTGGGGATATATGATATGGTCGAATTAGTTATATGATAACCCAATTAGAAACGGAGGGTTATAACATGAAAGAAGTTACAATATATACAGATGGAGCATGTTCTGGCAATCCTGGCCCTGGTGGTTGGGGTGCTATTTTATTATATGGAGAACACCGTAAAGAGATTTCAGGTGGAGAGCCAGATACAACGAATAATCGTATGGAAATGGTTGCAGTAATTGAGTCTATTAAGCAATTAAAATCCCCTTGTAAAGTGAAAGTACATAGTGATTCTGCGTATATCGTGAATTGCTTTGGGCAAGGATGGATTCATAATTGGAAACGAAACGGTTGGAAAAACAGTAAAAAACAACCCGTTGAAAATCAAGATTTATGGAAGGCTTTAGATGATTTGATGAAAATTCATGATGTAGAGTATATTAAAGTAAAGGGCCATAGTGATAACGAGTTGAATAATCGTTGTGATTTTTTAGCTGTGGAAGCTGCAAAAGTGCAAGCTTTGAGGTGACAAGTTTTGAATTATTCAGTTGCAAAATCATCAAGAAATGATTGGGAATATTTAAAGGATGAGATTAAACAAGCTGCATCCTCACTTGGAATAGATAAAATAGGGTTTGCTTCGGCAGACCCTTTTTTGGAATTAAAACAAATTTTATTAAACCATCGTAAAAAAGGATATGAGTCTGGTTTTGAAGAGCCAGATCTGGATAAAAGAGTTGAACCTAAACTTACATTTGAACAACCCAAATCTATCTTATCGATTGCCATCGCTTATCCTTCAAAGTTGAAAGATCCACCAAAATCAAAGCCAGGTTCTTACAGAGGTATGATCTCCAGATCAGCATGGGGCGAAGATTACCATCATGTTTTAAAAAAAAGGTTAAAGAATTTAGAGCATTTTATTAAAGAAAGAGTGTCTGATGTCAGACTTGAAAGTATGGTGGATACAGGGGTTTTAGTTGATAGAGCAGTGGCGGAGCGTGCGGGTATAGGTTGGGTAGGTAAAAACTGCGCTGTCATTACACCAGAGTTCGGTTCATGGGTCTATCTTGGAGAAATGATGACTAACATTCCATTTATTCCCGATCAGGAAGTAACAGAGGAGTGTGGGGATTGCACGATATGTATTGATGCCTGTCCTACAGATGCTCTTGTGGGTCCAGGTCAGTTAAATTCTAATCGCTGCATATCATTTGTAACGCAAACAAAAGGTTTTGTAAGTGACGAGTTAAAGGAGAAGATAGGTAATCGTTTGTATGGTTGTGATACTTGTCAGATTGTATGTCCAAAAAATAAAGCGAAACATTTCACTCATCAAACTGAACTTCAACCAGATCCAGAGATTGTGAAACCACTCCTAAAACCACTACTATCATTAAGCAATCGTGAGTTTAAAGAAAAGTACGGATTTAGTGCGTCTGCTTGGAGAGGAAAAAAACCCATTCAACGAAACGCAATTACTGCGTTAGGTGTTTTTAAAGATCAGAGTGCAATTCCTATATTAAAGGAGATCCTTTTCAAAGACCAGAGACCAGAGATAAGAGAAGCAGCAGCATGGTCATTAGGTAAAATCAATACAGATGAAGCGCTTGAAGTAATCAAACAAGGGATTTCTCAAGAAAAGAACGAAGTTGTATTGGAATCACTGTCCAAAGCAGAACAACGTATTAATAATTCGAAGTCATAATGGATTTGACGAAATCACATGAATCAAGTAAAGTTGATTATGGTTAATTGGAGTTTGATTGAACTAATTTGACAGAGGTGAATATATATGGCAGATGTTATCATTCCAATTGTGACCCTTATTGTAGGTCTTATTATTGGATTTTTTGTTGGTGTATTTTATTTACGAAAACAACTCGAAAAAATGCAAAACAACCCAGATATGCTTAAGGAAATGGCAAAGAAAATGGGTTATAATGTAAATAACCAACAAATGAATCAAATGCAAAAAATGATGAAAAATAAAAAATTTAAATAAATAATTGTAATGAGTTTAGAAAAGAGGAATTTATCATGGCAGGTTTTAAAGAATATAAAAATGACCTAATAAGTGATAATAGAGAAGTCGTAGAAAATCATATCAGAGAAATCTTGAAACTTATTGGGGAGGACGTAGAACGAGAAGGATTGTTAGATACTCCTGCTCGCGTAACACGTATGTATGAAGAAATTTTCTCAGGTTACAACGTTGATCCCCGGAAAATCTTAGACGTAACCTTTGATGAAGATCATGAGGAGTTAGTCATAGTTAAAGATATTGTGTATTACAGTCAATGTGAGCACCATATGGCACCGTTTTTCGGAAAAATCCATATTGGTTACATTCCAAATGGAAAAATTGCTGGACTTAGTAAATTTGCTCGATTAGTGGATGCTGTTACACGTAAGTTACAGGTACAAGAACGTATAACATCAGAAGTTGCAGATATTATGGTTGAGGTTTTAAACCCTCAAGCGGTTATGGTTATTGTAGAAGGAGAACATTTATGTATGTGTTCTAGAGGTGTGAAAAAGTATGGTAGTAAAACTATCACCTCTGCTATGCGTGGCGCATTTTTAAAAGACCCAGCATCAAGAGCTGAATGTCTCTCTCTTTTAAAAGATTAATAAATGCGATAAACGATTTTAAAACACCAGTTCATGAGCTGGTGTTTTTTTGTTAAGATATAAACAAAGTTATTTTAAACAATCATTTCAATTATTGAACTTTTTATTTTTAATTTTAACAAGATACTACATAAATTGAAGGGCTTGGTTTATATTTTTAAATATTTGTTAGATAAATTTATTTATTTAATTATATTATTGGGTAATTTATTTATCTTTTACTTTCTATTTGCTAGAATTAGTAACTATTTTTATAATGGGTTGAATCCAAAATGGATATTGATAGATTTATTTTTTGAAGAAAAAGAGGTAGAATTGTGGACTATATTGAAAACCTCTCAAAAACAATCAACTTCATTGAAAATAATTTAACAAATAAAATAACAATTGAACAAATTAGTAAACAAAGTGGTTATTCCAAGTTTCACTTTCAAAGACTATTTCATCAAGTGGTTGGGGAAACTGTGGGTAAATATATTATGAATCGACGATTAACTGAAGCAGCAAAAAAATTAATGAGTGATGATACAAGTATAATAGATATTGCTTTTGAATTCGTATACGACTCTCATGAAGTTTTTACAAGGGCTTTTAAAAGAAGATTTAATATGAGTCCATACCAATTTAGAAAAAGTGGAATGACAACTGAATTTGTTTATAAAAAACCAATCAATATTCAATATCTTAAAAATAAAAACTTGAATTTATTAGAAGATATAGAGGAAGTAACATTTGAAAATTTGTTACTTAAAGGTTATCAGGCTGCAAATGGTTCAAGAGAAGCTATTTTAACAAGCTGGTCAAAACTACGCGGGAACATAACCACAAAGGATGAAAGGAATTTTAATGCCTTTGGAGTCATACAATATCCAGATTCTTTTGGTATAGAGATCGACTTCACCTATCTTGCAGCAGTAGAGTCCGTTTATTTAGATAACAAAAATGATCAAGATTTAAAGGATGTGAGTTTGCCTAATAGTAAGTACATTGTTTTTTCACATAAAGGATCAACTAAAGACTTACCTTTATCTTATGAATATATCTATGGGGTATGGTTATCAAAGTCAAAGTATGTTGTAAGTAGTTCTTATGATTTTGAGAGATATCGTTCTTTTGGAGATAGTAGAGATCCAGTGATTCAAATATGTATACCTGTTCAGAGAGTTTAGCACTAATCATCAAGTTTTTATATCTTTCCCCCTGTATCTTAAATATGAAGGGAGAGATGAACATGAAACAAGATGATTTTTTGTTTTATTCGGCTACAAAAATTGCGAAATTAATTCGAAACGGAGAGTTGACTTCAGAGCAGGTGACTAAAGCATTAATCCAAAGGATTCAAACACATGATTCAAAAGTAAATGCAGTTGTGAATAAGGATTTAGATCAAGTTTTAATGGATGCAAAAAGAGCGGATGAGGAACTTAAAAAGGGTTTAGTTCAAGGACCACTTCATGGTGTTCCCATTACATTCAAAGAATCGTATGCAATCAAAGGTATGAAAACAACAAGTGGTTTTACCCCATTCAAAGAGTATACTACTGATTTTGATGCTACCATTGTACGTCGTTTAAAGGAAGCTGGAGCAATCATTGTAGGTAAAACAAATGTACCACCACTATTGATGGATTTACAAACGGATAATGAGATTTATGGAAGAACAAATAATCCTTGGGATCTGAATCGTACACCTGGAGGGAGTAGTGGTGGTGGAGCGGCAGCAGTTGCTTCTTGTTTTAGTTACTTAGATATAGGAAGCGATATAGGTGGCTCATTAAGAATACCTGCTCATTATTGTGGTGTATATAGTTTGAAGCCAACAGAACACGCAGTACCAGCATTTGGACATTTTCCAATGCCTTATAAGTCAAAACCTCCAGAATACCGCTCATCAAGACACCTCGCTTGTTATGGTCCTTTGGCAAGGTCTATTGATGATTTAATTTTAGCTTTTTCCACAATAACGGGTTCAGATCCAAATGATATGAAAGTGCCCCCTCTAAACAACAACAAACCAGATAAGTTAAATTTAAATCATTTAAAAATAGCTTGGATGGATCAGCTTTCAGATGTTCCTGTTGCTAAGGAAGTTAAAGATCATATTTATAGATTCGTAGAAAAGCTAAAATCGCTCGGTATTCAAACTGTAAAAATAGAGCAGTTTCCAGAGAGTACAAACAAAGTTTGGGAAACATGGGGGAAAATGATTGATGCGGAGTTGAATTCAGGCAAACCATCAATTTTAAGGGGAATTGAACATATCTTTACAAGAAACCTTCAAAAGAAATATCCAACTTCTAGTAAATTAATGCCTCTTACCTTTAAAAATTATATGAAAATTTTAACACAGAGGGAGAATCTTATTTCATCATTTGATATGTTTATGGATTCATATGAAATGTTTATTTTGCCAGTCAGTGTTACGGCAGCTTTTCCACATATTAAAAAAGATAAACTAATAGGACATCAACCGATTTATAAAAACCCTGTGTATGTAGATGGTAAACCCATGAACTATTGGCAAGCAACTGGAGCTTATACAAATTTATTTAATGTATTAACTAATCCAGTTGTAACCATGCCTATTGGATTAAATAAAGATAATATGCCCTTAGGAGTACAATGTGTAGGGAAGAGATGGGATGATTTTAAGTTATTACACATAGTGAATCAGCTCGTGAGTGAAATGGATATGGATGTTCCAATAGTGTCATTTTAGAACTATACGATTACTTACATTAATACGTATCAAACAGGAGACAGTGAATAAGGTAGCGGTATGATACAATATGAATTAATAATATCATTGTAAAGACTCATAGAATAGGTGATTCAGGTTTGTTAAACTTACTGAATAGAAGAAATATTGGTATATTTGCTCATATTGATGCTGGAAAAACAACGACAACAGAACAAATGTTATTTAAGGGGGGGCAAATTCGCTCCCTTGGAAGTGTTGATACAGGGACAGCACAGACGGATTGGTTGGATGTTGAACGAGAACGTGGTATTTCTGTGCTTGCAGCAACAACAGAATTAATATGGAGAGATACGGCTATTAATATTGTGGATACTCCAGGTCATGTTGATTTTTTGTCAGAGGTGGAGCGAAGCTTACGAGTCATGGACGGGGCCATACTTATCATATCCGCAGTTGAAGGTGTTCAACCTCAAACAGAAGTCATTTGGCAAGCTCTTCGTAAGCTTAACATTCCAACTTTGATTTATATAAACAAAATAGATCGGATAGGGGCTGATCCTGATCGAGTGATTGAGAATATTCATCATGAACTATCTACAGCTGCTGTTCCGATTCAAAACACTCAAGGTGTAGAACATTCTTTTGATGAACAACCTCTATATGATCAAATTGTAGAAGTCGTTTCAGAACACGATGATTCGATTTTAAATCAATATTTGGAAGGGAAACTTATATCAAACCAACAGCTTATGGAGAATTTATCTTTATTATCAAAAAATGGGAAAATATTTCCCGTATTATTTGGTGCTTCAAATAAAGGAATCGGGATTCAGGAGCTTATGGATGCCATGATTGAGTATCTTCCTCATCCAGGAGGATTAAAGGATGCTCCTTTATCTGGAATTGTATTTAAAATCGATAGAGACAAAAAGTTAGGAAGACTGGCTTATGTCCGGTTGTATCAAGGTAGTATTCAAAATCGGGATTCTATTTATAATGTTACCCAAGGTGTTGAAGAGAAGGTAACCCAGATTCGAAAAATCCAAGGAAATAAAAGTGAAGATTTGGGAGAACTTCACGCTGGAGATATTGCAGTACTCAGTGGTATGAGTCATGTGAAAATTGGAGATATACTAGGTAGCGCTGAAGCTGTTCCTGAACACCCTCACATGGCAGTACCACTCTTAACAGTGAAAGTAGAATGGGAACAAGAAGAGGAATATCCGGCTGTTGTTAAAGCATTACAAGAATTGTCTGATGAGGACCCACTATTAGATTTACAGTGGCATCAAGAGGATAGAGAACTTCATATTAAAGTGATGGGGAAAATACAGCTTGAGATCCTTACAAGTTTAATGAAAAGCCGGTTTCAGTTAAATGTGAAATTTGGACAGCCGTCTGTGATTTACAAGGAGACACCAAAACAAATAGGGGCAGGTCTTATTCGTTATACGATGCCAAAACCTTGTTGGGCAGTATTGCGATTTAAAATTGAACCAGGCGAGAGAGGGAGTGGGGTGACTTATCATTCTGTTGTACGAAAAGAAGAATTGTTAGAACGTTATCAGAATGAGGTGGCTCGGAGAATTCCTGAAGCATTGGAACAAGGGTTATACGGATGGAATGTAGTAGATTTAAAAATCACATTAATAGAAGGAGAGCATCATGTTGTTCATACACACCCTTTGGATTTTGCTGTCGCTACACCAATGGGAATTATGAATGGATTGGATCAAACGGGTACGAAGTTGTTGGAACCGATGTTGAACTTTAGAATATCTGTACCTGAACAGTTTGGTGGAAAGATTCTTCATGATCTGTCTCAGATGAGAGCAACATTTGATTCACCGAATCAGCAAGAAGATCGAATGATTGTGGAAGGAATTATACCTTTGTCTACTTCGATGGAATATTCCATTGAACTAGCTTCATTAACAAAAGGAAAAGGGACGATCACAACCTATTTTCAAGGCTATCAGGAATGTCCAGAAGGGGTTTTGGCTACTAGAGAGAGAAGAGGGATTAACCCCTTGGATCAGTCCAAATATATATTAAGTGTTCGTAAGGCTTTGTCATAGTAATAAATTTTCAGTATGTCACCCATTTCAATCTTCTAGCATGAGAAAATCGTTCATTCACATGTTCCCAATTCACTACATTCCACCATGCCTCAACATAATCTGGACGATTGTTCATGTATTTCAAGTAATAAGCATGTTCCCAAACATCTAATACAAGCAATGGGATAACATCCCATTGTGATAGATTTTGGTGTTTTTCTGCTTGTAAAATTTCTAATCGATGACTTCTTGGGCTCCAAACTAAAATGGCCCAACCCCCACCTTCTACATTATTAGCTGCTGCAGTAAATTGTTTTTTGAATTCGTCAAAGCTGCCAAAATCTTTCGTGATTTGTCCACTAATAGCCCCAGTAGCATCACCACCACCATCAGGGGACATGATATTCCAAAAAATTGTATGCAGATAATGACCTGCCCCATTAAAAGCTAATTCTCGTTCCCAATGTTTAATTAACGAGAAATCATCTGATTGTCTAGCTTTTTCTAATTGTATTTCAGCATTGTTTAACCCATTTACATAAGCTAAATGATGTTTATCATGGTGGATTTTCATTGTATCTTCATCTATATATGGTTCTAATGCATCATAAGAATAAGGTAGAGGAGGAAGGGTATGTTTTCCAATAGGAACTGGCTTTTCTGTCATCACACCTTCTTCGTCTGAAGAGTTTGTTGAGATTCTAACTGATTCATTCGTATTTTCTTGAGGGTCATTTGGAGCTAGTAGATAACCATTAAGTACGCCTAAGAAATAGTCAGATTCGCGAATAATGTGTAACATGACCGTATTGAGCGTTTGATTGTTTTTAATCACTTCACTTTGTTCCATCATTTGATATAACTGTTTAATGAATTGCTGTGATTGTGTAATGCTGCTGTCTATAAATTGCTGCATTTGTTTTAATTCATGGTTTTGATTTTGTGATCGAATAATAGATTCAATCCACTGTTGAGCTGTACTTTCCATCTTAGCAAAAACGATTTCCCATTCTTGAAGTAGTTTGACATACTGTTCCTCTAAATCAGGAGCAAGTTCACGTATAACAACGGTATGTTCTTTTTCTTGCATTTTCCAAAAACGAATTTCCTCTAAGATTCGTAATGGCATTAAGCTTCCATATACTTTAAGCATAAAGTTTTCCCCCTATAAAATAGAAAAGAGCTTGTTCACTAAATCACGATGAACAGCCTTTTTAATGAAAAGGTTGTATGTAAAATACTATGCTTAACAATAGGAAACTATGAAATAATATTGGATTGTTAAAATAAGGTTCACCTCACTCTGTATATATTAACGTCATTTCTCAAGGTTATTTTGAATACTTATATAGAAAAAAGGAGGGTACTTTATGCTTATTCATACGATAAACCCAGGCGAAACACTTTGGCAAGTTGCACAATCTTATCGAGTGCCGATGTCAAAAATAATAGAAATAAATAAATTACCAGATCCAAATAAATTAGTAATCGGTCAATCGATAGTGATTCCAACTGAAGATTTTATTCACATAGTTAAACCAGGAGAAACATTATGGAAAATTGCTCAAAATTATGGGACATCAGTTCAAGCGATAGTTCAGGCAAATCAAATTACTGATCCTGTAAATATTTTTCCAGGGGGGAGGTTGTATATTCCAGCACCACGATATTATGTTAGACCAGGAGATACGTTGTGGAAAATTGCCCAGAATTATGGGATCTCATTACAAACATTGATAAGTGTAAACGATATGAAACCTCCATATCTTATATACCCAGGTATGATGTTAATCATCCCCCGAAAAGAAAAACCTGTTATTGATGTGAATGCATATATTTATAAACTAGGGGATGAGGCAATCCCAATCGTAAAAGAAGTTGGAAAATATTTAACTTCTTTAACCCCTTCTGCCTACGCGATGAAAGAAGATGGGAGTCTTCAACAGATTGAGGATTCTCAGGCCATTGAGACTAGCTTTGAAGAAAATGTAATACCGATGATGTCGATTACGAATTTTACTGCAACAGATCCAGGGTCAGATCTTGCACATGATGTTTTAAATAATCAAGAAATTCAAGAGGAATTGATATCTAACATTTTAACGATTATGAAAGAGAAAGGGTATCAAGGTTTAAATGTAAATTTAGAAAATGTCCTCCCAGAAGACCGCGAGCCTTATAATCAATTTCTTCAACTTGTTGTAGATCGCTTACATCCAGAAGGTTATTTTGTTTCAAGTGCTTTAATCCCAAAAGTAAGTTCTAGAAATGATGCGTATGATTATGAAGCACATGGTAGAATTGCTGACTATGTCATATTAATGACATATGAATGGGGTTACAGACTTGGACCTCCACAAGCTATCTCACCAATAAATCAAATTAAACGTGTTCTCGATTACGCAGTCACAGTTATACCTAGAGAAAAAATATTCTTTGGGTTTCAAATCTATGCAAGAGATTGGTTGCTTCCTCATGTACAAGGACAAGTGGCAGAAACATTTAGTAGCCAGGAAGCTATATTAAGAGCTGTAAAGTACGGAGCAGATATTAAATATGATGCTGTAACTCAGTCGCCATATTATCGTTACACAGATGAACAAGGCAGAATGCACGAGGTATGGTTTGAAGATGCCCGTAGTGCTCAAGCGAAATTCGATACCGTAAAGGATTATGATTTAAAAGGGATTAGTTACTGGGTTTTAGGTTATCCATTTCCACAAAATTGGGTATTGCTTGAAGACAATTTTACGGTTAAAAAACAAACATAAGAACAAATTCATACTTCCACCACCCAGTTGTTATTAGGTATAAATTGACTGGAATTTCCCAAAATAAGTTTTATTTTTGAACTAAATGAGGTATAATTATTGTAACAGAGTTTCATCGTGTGAAACACATATCAAGGGTGGTGTAGGTTTTGGAACAAACAAAAAGTGGAACAGTTCGTGCAGTTGAGCGAGCATTAGATATTTTGTTATGTTTTACAGATGAAATAGATTTGGGTTTGACGGAAATAGCAGAAAAAACAGGATTACATAAAAGTACCGTTTTTCGTTTATTAGCTTCCTTAGAAGTGAAAGGGTTTGTGATTCGTGATTCTGTTACTGAAAAGTATAGACTAGGTTTTCGGATATGGGAGTTGTCTGCAAACTTATCACAATCTGATGATCCAGCGACGATTCTTTTACCTGAGATGGAGCGATTAAGAGATATTTTAGGTGAAACCATTAGTTTGTACATTCGTGATGGTAACGAAAGAATTCGTATACAAGCAGTGCAAAGTAAACATTCAATTAGAAGAGTTGCTCCTATTGGTGCTCGATTACCATTGTATGTAGGTGCATCTAGTAAAATATTAATTGCATTTGCTGACACGGACATACAAGAAAACATGATTAATGAATGGACGGAACTCATAGACATCTCTGCTTATAAAGATCAAATGGCAGAAATTCGAAAGGTTGGATATGCCACAAGTATTGAGGAAAGGGAGTCTGGTGTTGCAGCTGTTTCCATCCCGATTTTTAATCGATCGCATCATTTGGTAGCTGCTTTATCCGTTTCAGGTCCAGTAAATCGTCTAACATTAGAAAATATGAAAGAGCATGCTGGGCTCATGATCGAAACTGCAGATCGAATGGGGAAAATGATTCGGTGATGTTTCCCTATTCTCTCTTTTCATACTAATAGCCCCAGCTTTAACATATACGCTTTCACTCCACGGGTTTTTAGATTTTTAGTCAGTTAATTCCTAAATCTATTAAAATTAACAATAAAAACGCTTACATTTTTATGTAAAATTTGTGAAATTTTTTTGTTGCATAGCAGAGTAAAGCTTCAATATTCAGTTACTCCTCCCTATTGAATATATGTAACATATAGTATAATATATAAGTTGATAAATTATTTTATATCTATTGGATATAAATGTATTTATTGAATTTGCTGAGTACATATTTTTGGAAATCATGGGGGGACAATTTATGTCTGAGGAACGTAAGTTAGGTTTAGAAACTTTATCAGTACATGCAGGTCAAGAGATTGATCCAACAACAATGTCATCTGCTCTTCCAATTTATCAGACAGCTGCGTATGGATTTAAAGATACGGAACATGCTGCAAAACTATTTGCATTAGAGGAATTTGGGAATATTTACACTCGATTGACGAATCCAACTTCAGATGCTTTTGAGAAAAGAGTAGCCGCATTAGAAGGCGGTCAAGCAGCTTTAGCAACTTCTTCTGGTTTATCTGCAGTCACTTATTCTATCTTTAATATTGCGGGTGCGGGGGATGAAATCGTATCTGGTTCAAGTTTGTATGGTGGGACTTATAATTTGTTTTCAACAGCTTTACCTAGGCTCGGTATTGACGTTAAGTTAATTGATCCTAATGATCCAGAAAACTTCCGTAGAGCTATTACGGATAAAACAAAAGCTTTATATGCAGAAGCTTTAGGAAATCCTAGAGGTGATTTATTAGACATAGAAGCAGTTGCAAAAATTGCTCATGAACATAACATTCCTTTCATTGTTGATAATACGATCCCTAGCCCTTATTTATTACGTCCGATCGAACATGGTGCAGACATTGTTGTACATTCAGCTACGAAATTTATTGGTGGTCATGGTACTTCAATGGGTGGGATTATTGTTGATGGTGGTACCTTTGATTGGAAAGCTAGTGGAAAGTTCCCAGGATTAACTGAACCAGATCCAAGTTACAATGGTGTTAGATATACAGAGGCTGTAGGTTCTATTGCATATATCGTTAAAGCACGTGCTCAATTGATGAGAGATATGGGGGCGTCAATTTCACCATTTAATTCCTTCTTACTTATGCAAGGATTAGAAACACTACATTTACGTATGGAAAGACATAGTGAAAATGCGATGAAGATTGCAAGATTTTTAGAGAATCACGAATTCGTTGAAACTGTTAGTTTTGTAGGTTTGGAAAGTCATCCTACACATCATCTAGTAAAGAAATATTTACCTGATGGACAGGGGGCTGTGATGAATTTTGAAGTGAAAGGCGGGCTTGAAGCAGGGAAAAAATTAATTAATTCTGTAGAGCTTTTCTCACATCTAGCCAATATTGGAGATTGTAAATCTTTAATTATTCATCCAGCAAGTACGACTCACGCCCAACTAACAGGTGATGATTTATTATCTGCAGGGGTAACTTCTGGAATGATTCGATTGTCTATTGGTACAGAGTTTATTGATGATTTAATCCATGATTTAGATCAAGCTTTAAATAAAAGTCAAAAATAAATAATTTCCAATTTATATAAAAAACGCCTTAGTTGATGTAAATATCACTAGGGCGTTTAGTAAACTAATATGGATTTTTAAATTATAAGAGTTGCCCTTTATGAAAGCTCTCTAGGAGCTACAACGATGCCATCCTCATCAACATAAACGTATTCTCCAGGTACCCAAGTCACTTCACCAAATTTGACTACCACATTGGTTTTTCCCTTACCTTCTTTTTTACTTTTTAAGGGGTTTGTGCTAAGTGCCCTAATACCGAAGTCTAGCTTAGATAATTCTACTGAATCACGTACACATCCGTTAATAATAATACCGCTAAGTCGTCTAGATACACCAATTTCACCTAAACGGTCACCCATTAATGCACATTTTTTTGATCCACCACCATCCACTACTAAAACTGACCCTTCAGGAATGGTGTTCAGCGCCTCTTCAAGTAATACATTATCTTCAAGTATCTCTACTGTAGCAATCGGGCCAAAAAAAGATTGCTTCTTACCAAATGAGCGAAATTCAGTTTGGCATATTGATAATTCCTTTGCATATTCATCACATAAATCTGTTGTTTTGAAGGTCATTTTTTCATTTCTCCTTACGTTTATAAAGTAAAAAACGCCCTAATTGATGTAATCTCTTAGGACGTTTGTTATTTAAACTAATTGCACTTTTAAATTATGGTTGCAAGGGTATTGAATATTAGTTCATCAATTGACGAAGTACAGTTTGTAGAATTCCACCGTTACGGTAATAATCTACATCAACCATACTGTCTAAACGACTAATCGTGTTGAATTCAAACTTCGTACCATCTTCACGAGTCGCTTCAACTTTAATGATTTGCCCTGGTTTTACATCATTGTTTAAACCAACGAAGTTGAACGTTTCTTTTCCTGTAATTCCAAGGGACTTCCAGCTTTGACCTGCTTCAAATTGAAGTGGTAATACCCCCATGCCGACTAAGTTACTGCGATGGATTCTTTCAAAGCTTTCAGCAACTACTGCATGAACGCCTAACAAGCTACTACCTTTTGCAGCCCAGTCACGAGAACTTCCAGTACCGTATTCTTTTCCAGCAAATACTACAAGTGGGGTACCCGTATCTTTATATTTCATGGCTGCATCATAAATTGGCATCACTTCATTTGTTGGCAAGTAAGTTGTTACTCCACCCTCTGTACCAGGAGCAAGCTGGTTACGGATACGAATGTTTGCAAAAGTACCACGCATCATCACTTCATGATTTCCACGTCTAGAACCATAAGAGTTGAAATCTTTGCGTTCTACACCGTTATCTGTTAAATATTTTTCTCCTGGACTGCCTACAGCAATATTTCCAGCAGGGGAGATATGGTCTGTAGTAACTGAATCTGCCATTAGTGCTAATGTTTTTGCATTATTAATATTTGCGATGTCACCAACCTCAGGAGTTAAACCTTCAAAGAATGGTGGATTTTGAATATAAGTAGATTTTTCATCCCACTCATATAATTTACCCTCTGGAACAGGAATATCATTCCAACGTTGGTTCGCACGGAATACATCTTTATATTTATCACGGAATAAGTCAGGACTCATTGCCTGATTGACAGTATCCATTACTTCTTGATTAGAAGGCCAAATGTCTTTTAAGTATACTGCTTTGTTATTTTCATCATATCCAATTGGTTCTGTAGTTAAGTCAATATCAGTTGTACCTGCTAGGGCATACGCAACAACCAATGGAGGTGATGCAAGATAGTTTGCTTTCACCTGAGCATGAACACGTCCTTCAAAGTTACGGTTCCCACTTAATACAGAACATACCGTTAAGTCATTATCAGCGATTGCTTTTGAAACTTCATCAGGAAGTGGACCACTGTTACCAATACAAGTAGTACAACCGTATCCTGCTACGTAGAATCCAAGATCCTCTAAAGAGTTAAGTAAGTTTGCTTTTTTAAGATACTCTGTAACAACTAGAGACCCAGGAGCTAAACTTGTTTTTACATATGCAGGTACTTTTAAACCTTTTTCAACTGCTTTTTTAGCTAATAAACCAGCACCAAGCATAACACTTGGATTAGAAGTATTTGTACAGCTTGTTATCGCAGCAATAACAACAGAACCAGTAGTTAAAGTAGTAGTATCTCCATTCGGATGTTTTACTTCTACAGAATCTTTAATTTTGTCTTCAGAAATACCTAAACCGCCTTGGTCAATCGGTTTACGAACAACTTCATTAAACTTTTGTTTCATATCTGTTAGTTCTACGCGATCCTGTGGACGTTTAGGTCCAGAAAGACTTGGGACCACAGTAGATATATCTAATTCAATTGTATCTGTAAATACAGGATCTGGAGTATCATCCGTACGGAATAATCCTTGTGCTTTATAATACTGCTCAACAAGTGCGATTTGCTCTTCGCTACGTCCAGTTCCTCTTAGATAGTTCAATGTTTCATTATCTACTGGGAAGAAACCAACCGTTGCACCATACTCAGGAGCCATATTTGCTACTGTAGCACGGTCAGCTAAGCTAATGTTGCTTAATCCAGAACCATAAAACTCAACGAATTTACCTACAACACCTTTTTTACGAAGTGTTTCTGTAATGGTAAGAGCAAGGTCAGTTGCCGTAGCGCCTTCTGCTAAACTTCCAGTTAACTTGAATCCGATTACATCAGGAGTCACTGAGTATAATGGCTGTCCAAGCATTCCTGCTTCAGCTTCAATTCCACCTACACCATAACCAACAACACCTAAACCGTTGATCATCGTAGTATGTGAATCTGTACCTACTAGGGAGTCAGGGAATACTTCTGTTACCCCATTAACTTCTTTCGTAGCTGCAACGGATGCTAAGTACTCAAGGTTCACCTGGTGAACAATTCCAGTTGCAGGTGGTACTGCACGGAAATTATCAAATGCAGTTTGCGCCCAACGTAAGAAACGGTATCTTTCTTCGTTACGTTCAAATTCTACATTCATATTGTACTCTAATGCATTTTCAGAACCGAAAGCATCGACCATAACAGAGTGATCGATAACTAAATCTACTGGAGCAAGTGGGTTGATTTTGTCTGGATCTCCACCAGCTTTTGCAACTGTATCACGCATCGCTGCTAAATCAACAACTACAGGTACACCAGTGAAATCTTGAAGAACGATTCTTGCAGGTACAAAAGGAATTTCCTGTTTGTTTTGTCCTTTATTTTCAGCCCAGCTAGCAATTTGGTTTACATGCCCTTCTGTAATCGCACGACCGTCAAACTTACGGACCGCTGCTTCTAATAGTACTTTAATGGAAAATGGGAGCGTTGCAATATTTCCTACATTCGCTTTATCTAACTCAGGTAAAGAATAATAAGTATATGACTTATCTCCTACCGTTAGCTGTGCGCGAACGTTAAATTGATCTTTGTTAGACATCAAATTTCCTCCTTAAATGTTCTTGGTTTCATCTAATGAAACTTAATTTCAAAAATATCTTTAATTTAAGTATAGCGTTTTAATAGCAAGACGTAAAGATTTTTTTCATGTGATAAGCTATAAAAACATATAGTATATACAGCGCTGGATGTCTGAAGTTATAACCGATCTTCAGTTCAAAAAATGCCCAGAATTAAGTTAGTGTTCAAAAAGTTCATTTTTTAGCACCGAGAAGGTTGTACGAAATTGTAGAAGGAGGAGCGGAGTGTAGAAAATGTTACATGAGCACCGGACTTCAAAGTTTCGTGCAAGATTCGATGTCGATTCACCTACATGATTTGCTTCGTGATTAAAAAGGGACTTTTTGAAAAACCTTTATAAAACAATGTGATGGAGGGACACTTATGAGTTCACATTGGAAAACAACATTAAATGAATATGTAAGAATGTATAACCAATTTGAAAGTCAATGTTCTATTGATCCGTTACTTCCTCTATTATTGGACGAACAATACAAGGATATGCAACAGAAAAGATTATATAGGATTCAGGATAGAAAATTGAACTTACAAAAAAACGAAACAAGAATGAAAATCCTCAAATTACAAAGTGGATATGATCACACGGAAGTGGACATTCTACTTAAACGATTTTTTTCATATGAAGGTAACTACAAAAGGATTGAAGAGGAAAGGATAGAACAACAACGAATTATCCTTAGGAAACAAAAAGGAAAGTGGTTGATTGAGCAAATTGATATTCCTGTTCCTGAACGTAAGTATTGTAAAAACCCACCTGTAACTTCAATAAATCCTCATATAAAAAACCAAGTCAGCTCATTTCAATATCATAACAATTCAGCACCATTTTTTAATGAACAAATATTTAATAGATCTTCAAAGAAAAGTTTTCGTTACCAACGATCAAAAGTGAAAGAATATGCTGATGTATGGTGGGAAAATCCCAATCCAGATTTTCGTGCGTTTAATGATGATTGTACTAATTTTGTTTCACAATGTATCTATGCAGGTGGTGCTTCAATGAATTATACTAAGAATAGGACGGTAGGATGGTGGTATAATTCAGATCGAGAAAAAGATGGTTGGAGTTTTAGTTGGACCGTATCTCAATGCTTGAAAAATTATTTATTATCTAATACGACCGGACTTCGAGCTCAAACAGTGGAAGATCCAAAACAATTACAGATTGGTGACATAATATTTTATGATTGGGATGGAGATTCAAAATTTCAACATAGCGCCATAGTAACA
The DNA here is from genome assembly GCF_010078385.1 of Chengkuizengella sediminis. NCBI lineage: Bacteria > Bacillati > Bacillota > Bacilli > Caryophanales > Paenibacillaceae > Chengkuizengella > Chengkuizengella sediminis. The sequence goes on along the minus strand of NZ_SIJC01000004.1, from coordinate 167,025 downwards.
GAGAAAGATGATAATGGACTGCCACTTGTCAATGCAAGAACCGTAAATAGCAAACATAGATATTGGGACTATAAAGATTCATATGCGTGGTCTGAAAAAACAAAGTATAGCTTTTGTCATATTTTCGACACTCTTTAAAACTAAAAACAAAGAAATTGCCAGTTCGTGAATGAACTGATGCAGATGTTTTCACATGGAAGTGATGTGAATTTAATCGGTCTTCGTTCTGAAAATATTATTTACTTGGAGGACGACTTAATGGGGGAGAAAATAAGAGTTGGTTTAATATATGGCGGGAAATCTGGTGAACATGCAGTTTCCTTAGAAACGGCATTTGCAGTACTTCAATCATTTGACTTTTCAAAATATGATGTTTTACCTATATATATCACAGAAAAGGGAAGTTGGAGAAAAGGACTCTATTTAAATGCTCCTGTTGATAGTAAAAAGCAATTATTATTAGAAGCTGACAAAGAGGATGCAGAACTACAATCTGATAAAGCAGTGATATCATCAATGCCTTCACTTTCAACCCCACAGCAACTGAATGGTATATTTGAATTTCATTCTAATGAGGATTCCAAAAGTACGAATGCAGTTGATGTTATTTTTCCATTATTACACGGTACTAACGGTGAAGATGGTACGATTCAAGGGTTGTTTGAAATGGCTAATACTCCATATGTAGGTGCTGGGGTTTTATCCTCAGCAATGGGTATGGATAAAACAGTGATGAAAAAGATTTTTGCTCATGAAGGACTGCCACAATGTATTTATCGTTATTTTACGAAACATCAATGGAAAAAGGATCAGTCCTATTACCTTATGGATTTAGAGGTTGCCATCGGGTATCCTTGTTTTGTAAAACCAGCTAATTTAGGTTCTAGTGTAGGTATTTCCAAAGCAAATGACCGGGAACAATTAATTGAAGCGATTCAAGAAGCTTTTAAATACGATCATAAGGTTATTGTTGAAGAATTTATAGAAGCTCGTGAGATTGAAGTAGGTGTGATCGGTAATGAAGAACCAGAGGTTTCTGTATTAGGAGAAATCATGTCCTCAAATGATTTTTACGACTATAAAGCAAAGTACGTAGATGGAGAGTCTGTCATGACCATTCCAGCAGAAGTAGATTCAGATACTGCAGAACTTATACAAAAATTAGCGATTAAAGCTTTTCAGTCCATTGAAGGAACGGGTCTGTCTCGTGTAGATTTTTTTATAGATAAAACAGATAACAAAGTATTCATTAATGAAATTAACACGATGCCAGGATTTACACCATTTAGCATGTTTCCTTTATTATGGAAACATACAGGAGTTCCATATCAGGAATTATTAGATCGTTTGATCGATTTGGCCATTCTTAGATATAATGATAAACAAAACCTACAGTATGGATTTGATGTGGAATAATATTCGGAGCAGCTTTTCCAATAAACATCAAAGTCATCTCATTACTTTTGTGGGTATAAGAGGAGTGAGGATATATGGGGTTTCAATCAGAATTTAATTCAGTGTGTAAATTTAAATCTGAACAAGAACTGCATGACTTATTAGAATACGGAAAAACGGCAATGGTTAAAAAAGGTTTTCGAGTGTATCCGACGGGTCAAAAAGCGATAGCTTATACACCGAATAACGAAGCTGTAGCGATTGTGAAAATTACTGCTTCTATCGCAGAAATCACCTTCCAAGGTGAAGAAGTAACGAAAGTGGAAATGGATTTAGTTCGTAAGTTAACAGAACCAGAGGCAAAAATTCAAACCGACTTAGCCTATGAAATGTTTTTCAAAGACAATACTTAAAATTTTAAGTTTGCAAGTAACCTGAATATGTCAATGGTTTAAATAGGCTCCAACTATACGGAGCCTTTTTAAATGTAAATGAAAATAATAACTTTCAAAGCTTCACGTCACTTTTTGGGGTATATATAAATTTTCTTGCATGAAGGTTTTTGTACCTTTAGAATGGAAAGAATAGGAATGATGTAAAAAGAACGAAACATAATTTGCATGACTAAAAATTATTTAATAGGATGATATTTAAATGAATGGGATTTTATTTGGTTTAACAGTAGAAGAAATTCAGGATCTAGCTGATGATATGACCGTTTTCAATCGTGGTTATTCCTATTGGAAAAATGGTTATGTGACGAAATTAAACTTTATAAGTAGAGAAACTTTATGTGAGGCTCTTGTAGAAGGAAACCATAAGTATGATGTACGTGTTCAAATGGATGATCATTCTAAAGATTTACATGTTCAGTGTGATTGCCCAGCTCACAATGGGTATTATAATTATTGCAAACATATCATTGCTACCTTATTAAAAATAAATGAATTGGAAACCAGTGGCCAATTATTAAAATATTATGAGCAAAAACAAAATGGAGTCAATAACTATAGTCCCCCTTCTATTCCAAAAAGAGATCAGGTTGCAACGGATCGAATGATTCAATTATTTGAAAAATATCATATCAATAATGAACAAGAATACCAGAGTGAAAAAGAGTTAATGAGGGTGGAATATACTTGTAACATCATGGATTCCATCGATTCTGGATCTCTATTAGCCGTGGAATTAAAAGTCGGAATCAACCACTCGTATATCGTACGTAATATGAGAGAGTTTCTTACCGCTCTATCTAATAATAAACCATATATTTTCACAAAAAAATTTACATATGATCCAAGCGAATCTCAACTTGAACAAGAGGATTTAGAAATTTTCAAAATTCTTGGAGAGATCATGGAGAATGAAGTGTTTTATGGTGAATCATCTCCCTACTCCTATGTGATTAATGCATCCAATCGTGATCGATTTCTTAGAATTCCCCCCCATCGTTCAGATGAACTATTAAGTAAATTAATAAACAGAAACACAAATGTCGAAAGTGGATGGGATAAACATGTTCACATTCAAATTGTGAATGAAGTACCTCCATTTTTCTTTCAACTTGATAAATTTAACACCTCTGATTTTTTATTGAAATTAAAAGGTTTTGATTCCGTTGTTTTCCTTGAATCGTATGGATATATTTTTCAAGAGGGAACGTTTTATCAGGTGAATAAAACACAATTTCAAATGTTATTGGATTTAAAAAAGGAATTCCGATCACAATCCCAATTGTTAATTAACAGAGAACAAATTGAAGGTGTGATTTCTAATGTAGTACCTAACTTAAATAAAATTGGAAAGGTAGAAATAGCAGATCATATTTCAGATCAACTGATTAACCCACCACTAAAAGTGAAGCTGAGGGTGGATAAAGAAAACGATTCGTTATCTTCTTCATTAGAATATCATTATGGAGATATTGTGATTGACCCGTTGCAAAGGGTGATTTCTAATAAAGAGCAGGATCTTATTTTAATGAGAAATGTTGAAAAAGAAAATGAAGTGATGTCTCTTATTGAAAGCACTCCATTTAAATGGAACGGAGAGAAACTGTATATTGAAGATGAATATGACATGTTCCAGTTTTTATATGAAGATTTACCTAAAATAGAAAAAATGGCTGAAATCTATATCTCCTCTGCGGCAAAAGAAATGTTACCAGATGAAAACTTTGTGCCTAAAACAAATATGGATATTAATCCTTCCACAAACTTATTTGAAGTGAAATTTGAAATGGACGGTATTGATAGTGAAGAAGTTTATCAGATATTACAATCGGTAGTTGAAAAGAAAAAATATGTTCGTTTAACGGATGGTAGTTTTGTTTCCTTAGAGCATGAAGATTTTAAAGGGATAAGACAGCTCTTTGATGAACTTGAGGTACAACAATCAGATATTGACGGGTTAACCATTCAAACAAATACGATGCGTGGATTACAAGTGGAAGAGATTATCAATCAAAATAAATCTACAGTGAAAATCGGGAGAAATTTCCGTCAACTTTTAGACCATATCAAACACCCTGACAACTTAGAGTTTGAACCACCAGAAAGCTTGAAAGATACGCTTCGGGACTATCAAGTGTTTGGTTTTCAATGGCTGAAAATGTTAGAACATTATCATTTTGGTGGAATATTGGCTGATGACATGGGGTTAGGAAAAACGATACAAAGCATCTCTTATATATTATCTGACAAGGAAAACAACGAAGAGATTACAGAACCGACCCTGATTGTTTCACCTGCTTCTTTAATATATAACTGGAAAAATGAATTTCAGAGGTTTGCTCCAAATATAAATGTGGAGGTTGTGGCTGGAGATAAACAAACACGTTTGGATATGATGAACGATTTATCCAACATAGATGTACTTGTTACATCTTACCCTTTGATTAGAAGGGATATTGAAATGTATCAAGAGCAAAATTTTAGAATTCTGATTTTGGATGAAGCACAAAATATTAAAAACATCCAAACTCAAACTTCCCAAGCCGTGAGAAAGTTAAGAGCGGCAAGACGATTTGCACTCAGTGGAACTCCAATTGAAAATTCGCTGGATGAATTGTGGTCTATCTTTCAAGTGATTTTACCAGGTCTATTTCATGGGAAACAAGCTTTTACAAAAATGTCTCATGAGAAAATTTCTCGAATCGTAAAACCATTTATTTTAAGGCGAATGAAAAAGGACGTATTAAAGGAATTACCTGACAAAATCGAAACACTGCAGGTATCGGAGTTAACAACAGAACAGAAAAAATTATATCTCGGTTATTTAGATAAAATACAACAGGAAACGAGAGAAGCTTTGCGCAAAGGTGAATTACAGCAAAACCGAATGAAGATATTAGCTGGTATTACTAGGCTTAGACAACTGTGCTGTCATCCGAGTTTATTTATAGATAATTATGAAGGTTCATCTGGTAAACTTGAACAATTATTAGAAATTGTGAATGAAGGAATTGAGGGAGGACATCGAATCCTCATTTTCTCTCAATTTACGAGTATGTTAAAAATCATTCGCGAGGAACTAGACCAAAAACAAGCAGACTATTTTTATTTGGATGGAAAAACAGATAAGCTGGAAAGAATTAAAATGACGGAAAGATTCAACCAAGGAGAAAAAGAAATTTTTCTTGTGTCTTTAAAAGCAGGGGGAACAGGGTTAAATCTAACGGGTGCTGACACTGTCATTTTATATGACTTATGGTGGAATCCTGCAGTAGATGAACAGGCCGTCGATCGTGCTTATCGCATCGGTCAGAAAAATGTTGTTCAAGTGAATCGTTTGATCACTCAAGGGACAATCGAAGAAAAAATTGTGGAACTCCAACAAAAGAAAAAGGAACTAATCGAGAAGGTCATCCAACCAGGGGAAACAATGCTTTCAGGTTTATCAGAAGATGAAATTAAAGAGATATTGAATTTGTAAACTAAAATATTGTTAAATTCATAAGTGAAGAATATGATAGGATCAAATCTAACCTGTCCTGCCATGGACGGTTTTTTTTGGTGCTTTGCAATAATAGCATGGTTTTGAAACTTTTAAGAAATTTGTAACGTATTTAAAATTATATTTTTACAAACGAGTGTATAATGAAAGAGAGATTTTAGGAGCTTGACCGAGAAAAATGGAGAAGTATGAAATAATTTGAAACTTTTGTGACACGTGTGACGTATTACTAGTAGTTGATTTTTATAGCATATTGTTAATCTAGAAAGGGGTGAATTGAAATGATTGAGATATTCTGGGGCTGTTTCATATTTGGAGTTTTATTTACACTAGTGACCGTTGTATTTGGAGATATCATTGGTAGTTTTATGGATGGTATATTTGATTTTTTATCTGTGGATGGTTTAGATTTTCTTGAACCAGTTACACTTGTTGGAGGGCTAACGATATTTGGAGGATCGGGGATTTTACTTACACAATATACGTCCCTACATATGCCAGCTATTATTATATTATCGGTATGTGCTGCCATACTGATGTCAATTTTGGTCTACTTCCTTTATGTTAAACCTATGAAAAATACAGAGAACTCCATTTCCCATTCTATACAAGACTATGTTGGGAAAATAGGAGAAGTAACAATAACCATTCCAAAGAATGGATATGGAGAGGTTTTAATTAAGATCGGTGCAAGTCAAATTAATGAAATTGCTGCAAGTTATGATGGCGAAGTCATCAAAGAAGGTACAAAGATAGTTGTTATTGAAGTGAAGGACAGCACCCTTTATGTCTCAAATTTTGATTCATGAAAAAAGACACAGAAATCAATTTATTTTACTTAGAGGAGGATTTATAATGGATATACCACCATATTTAGTAATTCCCGTTGTTGTTATTGGTGTTATTATTTTATTAGGATTAGCATTTTGGGCAAGGTATAAAACAGTGAGCTCGGACGAAGCGATGGTTGTGACAGGTTCTATGTTAGGAAGCGGAAATACAATTACAGATGAGTCTGGTCGAAAAATTAAAATTGTACGTGGTGGAGGGGCATTTATTCTCCCTATTTTCCAAAAGTCAGATTTCCTTTCCTTAATGTCACACAAATTAGATATTTCAACTCCTGAAGTGTACACTGAGCAAGGGGTTCCAGTTATGGCGGACGGTGTGGCGATTATTAAAGTAGGAAGTTCGGTAGAAGATATTGCAACGGCTGCGGAACAATTTATGGGTAAATCCAAAGAGGATTTACAATCAGAAGCACAGGAAGTTTTGGAAGGACATTTACGTGCGATTTTAGGTACAATGACCGTAGAAGAAGTATATAAAAACCGTGATCGATTTGCACAAGAGGTGCAGGGAGTTGCTGCCCGTGATTTGAAAAAAATGGGACTTTCGATTGTTTCCTTTACGATTAAAGACTTAAGAGATCAACATGGATACTTGGATGCCTTAGGTAAACCAAGAATCGCTGCGGTAAAAAGAGATGCAGAAATTGCAGAAGCGGATGCGATTCGTGATTCTAGAATTCAAAAAGCACAAGCAGATGAAGAAGGTCAAAAAGCAGAGTTACTTAGAGATACGAATGTTGCAGAAGCTACGAAAGAAAAAGAGTTGAAAGTTGCTTCCTTTAAAAAGGATCAAGATATGGCAAAAGCAGAAGCAGATCAGTCCTACAATATTCAAGAAGCACGTTCCAGACAACAAGTTGTTGAAGAACAAATGCAAGTTGAGATTGTCAAAAAAGAGAGAGCCATCGATATCGAAGAAAAAGAGATTTTAAGAAGAGAGAAGCAGTATGATGCAGAAGTGAAGAAGAAAGCGGATGCGGATAGATATGCAGTAGAGCAGGCTGCAGAAGCTGACAAAGCTAAACGATTAAGAGAAGCGGATGCGTTACAATATCGAATCGAAGCAGAAGCAAAAGCAAACGCAGAGAATAAACGTTTAGACGGTATCGCGATTGCTGAAGCTGAGAAAGCGAAGGGTACAGCAACAGCTGAGGTTACTCGTTTGCAAGGTCTTGCAGAAGCGGAAGCGAAAGAGAAACTAGCAGAAGCATTTGAAAAGTTTGGTGAAGCAGCAGTGCTTGATATCATTGTGAAGATGCTTCCTGAATTAGCAGGTAAGGTTGCAGAACCATTAAAAGGCATTGACAAATTAACTGTAGTAGATACAGGAAATGGAGAAGGTGCCGCTAGAGTCAGCAACTATGTCACTTCTCTAATGGCTACAGCGCCTGAAATGCTCAAAGATGTATCTGGTCTAGATGTTCAAGAAATGATGAAAAATTTAACTAGCAAAAAATAATTGAAACCAACATTTAATAAAACCGTAATATAAAGTAGGTACAATATAATAGGATATTATCAAATGAAAAAGGTAATACAGATAAATAAGGGAGGATTTTTATAAAATGAGTATTTTCAAAAGAATTAGAGATATTTCCTCAGCAGCAATCAATGACTTAATCGATAAAGCTGAAGATCCAGTGAAAATGTTAAATCAATACTTAAGAGATATGGAAGATGATATCGCGGAAGCTGAAATCGCAGTGGCCAAACAAATTGCCATTGAGAAGAAAATGAAACATAAATACGAAGAATCACAAGAGATGGTAGACAAACGAAGTCAACAAGCTATGAAGGCTTTGGAAAGTGGCAATGAGGATTTAGCTCGTCGTGCATTAGAGGATAAAAAAGAACATCAAGAAAAATTGGATGACTTTAAAACACAATATGATAATGCAAAATCAAATGCAGACTCCTTACGTAAGCAACTAGAGGATATGAAAGATGAATTTGGTAAAATGAAAAACCGTAAGGATACATTAGTAGCTCGAGCGGAATCAGCAAAAGCACAAAAGAAAATTAATCAGACCATGTCTGGATTTGGTAAAGATACAGGTGCTAAAGGTTTTGATCGTATGAACGAAAAGGTTCTGCAAATGGAAGCAGAAGCAGAAGCAAGTGAAGATCTTAAAAACTCTTCACGTTCATTAGATAATGAGCTTGATGCATTAGACAGTAGTGATGTAGATGATGAATTAGCAGCATTAAAAGCACAATTAGCCAATAAAGATAAAGCTTAATATATTCATATTTAACCACCGTTATTTGTAATAAATGATAACGGTGGTTGATCTATTTATTCATAAGACAGGAAGTGAGTATGGTTGTTTGATTTTATTTTAGAGCATCAATATTTATCTACGGTTTTATTTTATTCAGTGGTCATTATATCTATTTTAATTAGTTTGTTTATTTTTGAATTAGTAACTAGGTACAAAAACTGGGAACAAATACAAAAAGGGAATTTGTCCGTTGCCATGGCAACTGGGGGTAAAATATTTGGTATAGCAAATATTTTTCGGTTTTCGATTGAGCATAATGATTCTTTAGTGCAGACCATTCAATGGGGAGCTTTTGGATTCTTATTATTATTAATTGCTTATTTTATTTTTGAATTTATGACACCTAAATTTAACGTGGATAAAGAAATTGAAAAGGATAATCGCGCAGTTGGGTTACTTTCATTATTAATATCTGTAGGAACATCCTTTGTAATCGGTGCTAGTATTACATAATGGATTGATTTCTAGAATTGTTCATGAAAGCGCTTTGAAAAAGATAATTTCTGAAAATGTGGATCATATACGATATAATGAATGCAAAAAAAGGTAGTGAGCTTTTTGATAAGTTATTTGGTTATCCTGTGTATCGGAATTATATCTGCTGTTTTTGGAAGTTTGGTTGGTTTAGGTGGAGGTGTAATCATCGTCCCAGCGCTGATCTATTTATCTCCTTTATTATTAGATCATGAGATGTCTACTTCTGTAGCCGTAGGGACCTCCTTGACGGTGTTGATTTTTACAGCAGCCTCTTCCACATTTACATTTTTAAAACAAGGTAGAGTAGATTATAAGAGCGGAATTTTATTTTTTACAACGAGTGGACCAGCTGCCATGTTAGGGGCTTCATTAACCAGTGCATTTCAAGGGGATTCCTTTCAGCTTGCATTTGGAATTTTCATCTTTTTTATGGCTATTTTATTGATATTAAAAAAATATTTAAAACCACTCCCTTTTCGTTGGAAAATTCAAAGGTCATATATCGACCCTGCTGGAAAAAGCTTTACATATGGATATAATATATTACCTGCTTTAATGGTAGGGTTTTGTGTTGGTTTAGTATCTGGTTTATTTGGGATTGGTGGGGGGTCCTTATTTGTACCCGCGATGGTATTATTGTTCTCCTTTCCACCACACGTAGCCACTGCAACATCCATGTTTGTTATTTTATTTTCCTCTATTTTAGGCAGTGCAACACATATTTACTTAGGAGAAATTGATTGGTTCAGTGTGATGGCACTAGCTCCTGGAGCCTTGTTTGGGGGTTGGTTAGGTGCTTGGATTGCAGGAAGAATGAGTAGTAAATTATTATTGAATATTTTAATGGTTATTTTGTTTCTAATATCCCTGCGTTTAATCATTGAAGGTATGATTTAGGCATATTCCTTATAGAATATTTACAAAAAATTCAGTAATATTTAAGTTGTGTCAAGTAATATATAAATGAAGTAAGGAATTGAATAACATATACCCTATTGATTATTTTTAATACAAGAAAAGAGTGGTGTTTAATGTATACAGTTGGTCGAAAAAATTATACAGTCGTTGCTATTAATACGGCTTCCAAAGCAGGTGAATGGATTAAAAGCAGGTGCGGTAAGCACTCAAATATAAAAACAAAACTATCCTCTCATGATCTGGTTACTGAAGTGGATAGAGGTTGCGAAACGATGATACGGAATCTTCTTCAGACCTATTTTCCTGATCATTCATTTTTAGGTGAGGAGGGAGTAGAGGTTGGTCCAGAAGCTTCTGTAAAAGCGGTTGATTCAATACAGGCAGCCGAATATGTATGGATTGTAGATCCCATTGATGGTACAACAAACTTTGTACACGGTTTTCCATTTTATTCTGTTTCCATTGCATTGGCTCATAAAGGGGAAGTCATACTCGGTGTAGTATATGACCCTGTTCATGATGAAATGTTTGTTGCCGAAAAAGGTAAGGGTGCTTATCTTAGAGGACAGAAAATGGAGGTTTCCAAAGAAAATGAGTTATCTAGTAGTTTACTAGGTACAGGGTTTCCAGTTCAAGAGAACGCATTAGCTACAAATTTAAAGGGGATACAAACTTTATCAAATAAAGTAAGAAACATCAGAACAACGGGTTCTGCAGCACTTCATTTAGCTTACGTAGCAGCAGGTAGGATGAGTGGCTTTTGGGAATTAGAGTTAAATGCATGGGATATCGCAGCTGGTGCTCTATTAATTAAAGAATCAGGTGGAACTGTAACGGATACGAAAGGTGATCCATACCAATTGTGTGTAAGGAATGTATTGGCTACCAATGGACTTATTCATCATTCATTACAAAAGGAACTTGCTAGTGCCGAAGCAACTGGTTTTTAATGAATGAAAACTATTTTTATAGATAGGATGATGAATGACTGTGGCGTTTGGAATTACGAAAAAAGAACTCAAGGAGTGGAAAGAGAAAGTTTCTAAAGGAGAAATTGCCTTTTTAACGCATTATTGGTTTGATCCAAGGTTTCCTAATATAAAAACGGTTACAAAAGTAGGGTGTGATGACTTGGAACGCTTATCAAATTGGTGTGAGCAGAACGGGTTAAATCCTAAATATATTCATCATCGATCTGAATATCCTCATTATGATCTGATTGGGTCTAAGCAAAAAGAAATATTACAGGAAGAAGGATTACAGCACCATCTTAAACGCTTTAAATTGATTTGAATGATAGAGATAAAAAAGAGTACAATTGGATGGATTCACAAATTTGTACTCTTTTTACTTAATTGAGATTTATCTCACATATTATTTCATCGCTTGTTTAGAATACTTTTTCAAATAGTATTGATGCATCGCTAAAGCTTCAACTTTATTGATAGGAACTCCTCCACCAATACTCTGTACATCAATAAAAATTTTACATGCTTTTTCTAGTACCTGACATGTGACAAAGGCCTCATCGAGATCTCTTCCAATACATACTGCCCCATGATTAGCAAGTAATGCTCCATTTCTTCCTTTTAAAGCCTTCACTACGTTTTTAGTTAACTTTTTCGTACCAGAGATGGCATAGTCTGCAACTCGAATACTTGGACCTACAATTTGTACCATATCATCCATTATTGGAGGAATGTCTTTGCGAGAAGCGGCGACAGTACATGCATGTGTGGAATGGTTATGAACGACTGCATTGATATTTTTTCTCTCTTTATAAATTTCTGCGTGTAATCCACGTTCTGATGAAGGTTTAAGAGGTCCTTCATAACTTAAATCGTGAATATTAACAACAACCATATCATCAGGTGTTTGGTTTTCATATTTTTTACCACTTGGAGTGATAACCATCGTATTGTCATCTACTTTAACGCTAATATTTCCCCAAGTGCCCTCAACTAGGCCGATTGCTAACAATTTTTTACCTGCATCACAAACGACGCTTTTTGCTTCTTGAATATTCATCTTTATATCCCCTTTATCCTAATTTTCTATGTTAAACATTCAGAGTATGATTAGCATTAGGAATTGAATTGTTTTGAATCATCGTTGATTCTTTTAATTTTGTTGCTAACCATATCGCAATGAACATGAATAGAATAAGTAATATTAAAGATGGAGTGAAAGAACCTGTTGCATTCATTTTTAATAAGTCCATTACATAAGTGAATATGACACCTGAAATTTGACCCATCAACATGAGAATTCCAAATGATGTTCCTTCAGGTACTGGAGAAGCTATTTCTGCACCATATTGAAAAGCGATAGGTCCTGCACCCATAACGAAAAAACCTATGAAAGCAGCTGAAATTAAAATCAAACTGTATTGAGATAGAAAAGTGATGCCGATAAAACCAGGAACGGAAGCAGCCAACGGAATAATGATTAATAGTCTTCTTTTATGAATACGATCTGAAATATACGGTAAAATGACAGAGCCAAATAAACCAAAGATAACGAGAAGTCCTCCGACTAAACCTGCTTCTGAAGCAGTAATGCCTCTAGGGCTTAAGATGCTTTCAATCCAAGTCATTATCGCATTAAAGATACCTAACACGATAAAAATACAGGCCATAAGGTAAATGAAATTCTTTCTAGAAATCATTTGTTTTAATCCCTTGAATGAGAATGACTGTTCAGTAATTTCAGCTCCAACCAAAGGATATTTCGGGCGTTCCTTTGCAAAAATGAGAAATAGAACAGCAGATATAAGGGATATCATCCCATAAATATTCAACATTTTTGTAAATCCATATTGTTCTACGAAAATAGGGGTTAGAACTAGTGCAAGTATCATGCCAACAGATCCTGCCATCATGGCAATGCCTGAAGCCGTTGCTCTTTCATTAACTGGAAACCATCTAGCAGCGACTTTCGTAATAGAGTTCATTAAAAAAGGTTGACCAATGGCTACACCCATTTGGGCAATAACTACGATTGTAAAATGATCCCCCCAAATTCCCCTCATTAAGCCAAACCCAGCCGTAATGATTGCACCAAAACCTACAGCAATTTTAAATCCATACGTATCTATCAACCACGATGCTGGTAATACCATCAAAATGTATACCAACATAAAACTCATGGACAGAAAAGCAATACTAAGACTTGAAACACCATAAAACTTTTCTGCTATTCCAGTAACAGGTGCAAATGTTAGCCAAAATAAATTTGTTGTAGCAAGAATAGGTAATATTGAGAGAAGCACTATCCATCGATACCCAGAAATATTTGATTTTTTCATATAATTCCTCCTAAATATTAAAAACGGGATGCATTGATTTGGGCGTATGATTTATTTAAAGAATAATAGATTGATTTATAAGATGAGAGCAGTTCGTTATAGATCTTTGCATTTTTTGAATTAGGTTTAATATGTTTATCGATTTGAATCAAATCTTTTGTACAGCTAAAATCTTTATAAATCCCTAAGCCAATTGCTGCGCAGATCGCTCCACCAATCGCTCCAGCCATTTGTGGGTTAGCAACGGTATTCACTGGTTTTTGTGTGACATCTGCCAAAATTTGCATCCATTGATCATCCAATGATCCACCTCCAATTAACTTGAGAGTAGAAACTTCAAATCCATAGTCCTTTTTAAAATTTTCCAAAATCCAACTGATGTTATAGGAAACCCCTTCATAAACCGCACGCATCATATGCTCCCTCGTATGTTCAAGACTGATATTAAATAAAGTAGCTCTTGTAGTGGTGGTGCTTACTGGACAGCGTTCTCCTAACATCCAAGGAGTACAAATGAGATAGTCAGATCCAGGAGGAATATCCTTAACCTGTGCATCCATCAATGCATATACATTATCGATGGTTTCATCTGCTTTTTCATGTTTATAAAACTGATCCGCGATCCATTGAATGCAAGAACCAGCTGCTTCTGTAATTCCTACAACTTGATTCATGTTTGGATCAGCACTTTGAATCACAGCTGCACCATTTTTGAATTTTAAATTTTTTTCTGTTGAGACACATACCCAAGCTGAAGTCCCTAAATAAATATGAGCCTCACCTTCTCCTATAGCATCAGCACCCACTGCAGCACTTTGCACATCATCACATCCACCAAAAACAGGAGTGCCTTCAAGTAAATTCATTTCTTGTGCTGCTTCTTTCGTTAATCCACCTACTTGATCAATTGAACGCACAAGTGGAGGTAATTTATGAGTATCAATCCCACAAATTTGAAAAAATGTTTTTAACCAATCTTTTTTCTTTAAATTAAAACCATAAGATGAAGCGCCAGACCATTCCATAATCGGAATTCCAGTGGACTTAAACTTTAAGTAACCGTTTACATCTAAGAAAAATTTTGTTGTGTTATAAATTTCAGGCTCGATCTCCTTTATCCAAAGAAGTTTAGGTATGACATCTTTCCCCATGATTGTAGTACCAACGATGCTTTTAAACATTCGCTCCCCCAAAAATTTGCTCATAATTTTCTGAGCTTGTTTCTCAGCTCGACCGTCTACCCAGGAAATATTTGGTCGCAACACATTCCCTTGATGATCAATGGGGATGATTCCCATTGCTTGCGTTGTATAGATGATTCCAAGGATGTCTTTAGGTGAGATTTGTGATATTTCTAAAACCTCTTTTGTAGTTTTAGTAATTGCATTCCAATAATCTTGCGGATTTTGCTCAACCCAGTTTGGATGAGGGGTGAGTAAAGGATAGGGAGCTGAAGCTGTAGCTACTATGTTTCCCCTCGTATCTACTAAAACGGTTTTGTTAGAACTTGTACCTACATCATGAGAAATGATATATTCCCCCATATTTAACCTCCGTTAACTAAATTGGTTTAGAGCCCTTTACTTTTTGATTTTGCATATACTTGTGTATTTCCTCTTGTCATGTGGAACTTAGTTTTCTAATGGACTGAATGATTTTACTTCTTATATTATTTGAGTTGTTTTCCAGTTTATGATGAGATGATGTTGTTAAAGCCAAGATATGAAGTAGGTTGCGCAATGATGAATTTATTGTGGATATTTTGGTGTCACGATGAAAAGTATTCTGTGATATTTAACTTGTATAATTTGATAATCACTAAAAGTATACTAAAGTATATTTTTATATTTCAATATAAAATAATGATGGATTATAAAAAAACACTGGTGTATAATGGTTATATCTTACAGTATAATACACGATCTATTCATTTGTATAGAGAAAAATGGCCTTCTTAACATAATTTTTTCACAGTTTGTTCACAAAATGAAATTGATTCAATTTCATAAAAACTAAGGGATATTCAGAAGCCCAAGTATATTTTTATTAAATTGACTATATGAGATATTGAGAAAAGAAAGGGAAAATATGGAATTATCACGTAGAGAAAGAAAAAAGATGGAAACTACAGCAAACATTCTTAAATCAGCACGACATTTGTTCCGTGATCAAGGATACGAACACACATCCATAGAAGAAATCACTGAAATGACGGATATTGCTAAGAGTACGTTTTTTAAACATTTCCCTAACAAAGAGAGTTTGTTAATTGGTATTGCAGAGGAAGAAGTAGAGGATGTACTGAAACTATTACAGGATGAAAAGTTCCAAACCTCCAATATATTTGGAAAAATAAATCAAATTATGATTCGACTTTTAGAAGATTCCATTCCATATTTGGAGCTTACTGGACGCGTTCTTTTTACGACGATGATAAACGAGTCGACAACAGAATCTCCATTTTCAAAAATAAGAAAGTTGTTAGAGGATCTAGTACAAGCAGGTCAAGAGCAAGGAGAAATAACGGAAGATTATTCCTATATTGATATTGTAACTTTGCTAATGGGGAGTTATTACGGTGTTTTGTTTAAATGGCTCGAACAAGGAGACAGTACAGGTTCAGTTGTTGAATTGGAAAGAGGTTTACAATTGCTTTTTCAAGGGATCAAAGTATAAATAAATTGATTGAATGAGGTGTGTTTTTAATGGAGAAAAAGGGGTATGCAATCTCAAGCTGGCATAATACTGAAAAAATATATGCTGGACTAGATCACCTGATGAAACAGCCTACAAGACCAGTTAAAAGAGAAGCAATGGAGAAGGTGATGGATTATTTTGATACAAAGTGTGTGAAATCAAAAGAGATGGTTACAGAAGCTAAAAACTTTATTCCTGGTGGCGTACAGCATAATTTAGCTTTTAATTATCCTTTTCCTATCGTTATTAATAAAGCAGAAGGGGCTTACATGTGGGATATCGATGGCAATCAATACATAGATTTTCTTCAGTCAGGTGGTCCTATTATTTTAGGTAATAATTATGAACCAGTGAGACAGAAAGTTATAGAGTTAATCCATGATTGTGGACCAGTAACAGGTCTGTTTCATGAATATGAATACAAACTAGCTAAATTAATCAATCATCATATGCCTTCTATTGAGATGTATCGTATGTTAGGCAGTGGAACGGAAGCTGTGATGGCTGCAATTCGTATGTCTAGGTTAGCCACAGGTAAAAAGAAAGTAATCAAAATCGGTGGCGCTTATCACGGTTGGAGTGATCAGGTAGTATATGGTTTGAAAATACCTGGAACTCGCAGATTTGAAGCACATGGGATTCCGAGAACGAGTACACGACACACACAAGAAGTAAAACCAAATGATATAGCAGCTTTAAGAAGACAGCTTAAGTGGAATAAAGTTAAAGGTGGTACGGCTTGTGTCATTGTTGAACCTGTCGGTCCTGAGAGTGGAACTAGACCCGTTTACAAGGAATATAACCAGCAAGTTCGTAAGTTGTGTGATGAATTTGATACTTTACTCATTTTTGATGAGGTTGTAACTGGATTTAGAATGGGTTTAGGTGGAGCACAAGGATATTTTGATGTGAAACCGGATCTAACGATTTTTGGAAAAGTCATTGCAGGTGGATATCCTTCAGCGGGAGGAATTGGAGGAAGAAAAGATTTGATGTCTCGTTTAGCAGCAGGTCTTGAAAGCGGTAAAAAAAGAGCGTATGTCGGAGGGACATTAGCTGCAAATCCTTTAAGTGCACTTGCAGGATATTATACAATTAAAGAGATTGAAAAAACAAACGCTTGTGAAGTAGCAGGTAGAGCGGGGGATCGATTAACAGTAGGTCTAAATGAAATCATAGATAAATATAACCTACCCTTTGTAGCATATAATCAGGGATCGATTTGTCATCTTGAAACTGCAGCAGCGATGTTCGTAAAACTAGGTATTAATATCATCAGTGCTTTAGGAGAGATAAAGAAGCGCAAACATATGATGGAGGAAATGGGAGCTGCTTATTTAGCCGAAGGTATCATTACATTGGCAGGTAGTAGATTATATACTAGTTTAGCAGATACGAATGATGTGATTGATGATGCATTAGAGCGCTTTGATCGTGTTTTTCAAAATATAGAAGGTGTATAACAGTGATTAAACGACTTCGGTATATAATGCCGAAGTCGTTTAATTTAGTTAAATATTTCACTAAATCGTAAATTGTTAACACATACTATGTGAATTATATCACAACTTATAATACCTCCTTTTATATAATAAAAGCATAAGGAACGTTTAATATGCTTTTATTATACTTAATTTAAACACTAGGAGATGAGTTACTATGAAAATCGATGTTTGGCCTCATGTCATTTCCATGCCCGTTTATTTCATTTTCCTTTTATTTATCATTGCTTTTTTTAGAAAGTATTATAGGTTTTCAGCTTATTTTTGGACCGCATCTTTATTGACTTTTCCTCTTTGGATGATGGGTGGTGTTGAGGGCTGGTTCAGGTGGGTGAAAATTTTAAGTGTAATTTTACCTACCATTATCGTTTGTTTATCCCGCATTGCCGTCTATGATGATAAACAAGGCAAAGTTTGGAACGTCTTAAAACACAAGGAGTTTCTTTGGTTTTTCTACGCAATTCTATTTTTAAATATTTTAGAAGCAACGATTAAAGATGCAACCATGGGCAACTACTTTAACTCCCTTACCGGTTTCTTGCTTTGTGTAACCATACCTTTCGCTCCAAAGTTTTGGGAAATAACGAACAAAAAAATAGTTGCTTCCAAATCATATGGTGATCTAGTTGCTTATACGACAGCACCTTGGAACTTCCTGTATACAACATGGAATGCTTGTTTTGTTTATGCTGAAAGTCCGATATACTTTGGTGCTTCTTTATGTATCTTGCTTGCAGCAGAAATTTATCCGATCATAAAGAAACGTCCAGAACTGTATATTATTGCTCGAGTATATACACTAGCTGCACACCTATTGTTAAGAGCAAGTTTTGATGTATTCCCGCAAGTCATGGATACGTCTTCTTGGCAAAATGCAGAAGTATTAAAAATGTGGGGTATCATTAATTTCGTGTTAATGGTTCCATATTTATTCTGGCATATGTGGCAACTGCACACAGGTAAAGCTGAAAAAAGCTTTAGACGTCAGAAAGCAACGGCGTAGTAAAATATTTAATAAAATGATACAAAAAAGGACATTCGTTTCTTATTAAAGAGATGAATGTTCTTTTTTTCTCAAAGATTTGGATTATCGGGAAATTGCGTTTAATAAAAACTTATATTCAGTAGTTTCAGTCAGAGAACTGAGCTCGGTTACACCACAACTTGATATAGCATTTGTGCGACCGCCTGCTTCAGACAGAATAATCATTCCTTCCCCAACATTTCTAACTATCCCCATAAATGAAGTAAGAGCTATAATAAATGTCTCCCCCCCTATCTTAGATTTTGCTGAGTTTATTATTTCTTTAGAGTACGAACATTCTCCCTCACTCTTTCTAATTGGTTTTAAGTTGAAATCAAATGGTTTTGCAATCTGGAGAGCAACTATTTTATGAATGGGAAATTCCACAATAGTACCAGATACATCAAAAAAAGCAATAAAATTGTTGACTTTAATTAAAGTAATACCTCCAAATAGATATTGTGGAAAAGCAACGATGCTCATTGTCTGTCCCACCACCTGTTCTAACATACTCTGCATCGGATAGATACAACAATCGCAGATGGATTCATCTGAAAACCCCATAGGATCAACTCCTTCTTATATTATTTATCTGGTAAGATATACTATGAATAGAATTACACAAATGATTGGACATATGCCTTGGTTATAAATAATCCGCCACATTATTATAGGTGGAAACTCGCTGTTGAATATTACAAAATCAAGTATATACAATAAACGAATTAAGAAATATTGGGGGGTATACAATGGAAAATATTAATTTCACTCCTTTTCCAGATTTGAGTACAGAACGTCTGAAACTTAGACAACTTGATATTAGAGACAAAAATGAAATTTTCGCACTTCGTTCTGATGAAAAGGTTTTGGAGTTTCAAGAAAGAGAAAAATTAAAATCTATTGACGAAGCTTTAAACTTTATTAGTAAGATTAAGAAAGGGATTTCCAACAATGAATGGGTTTTTTGGGCAATTACACAAAAAGGTGATAACAAATTAGTTGGTGGGATATGCTTATGGAATATTTCTAAAGAATCTTCTAGAGCAGATATTGGATTTGAGTTATTCCCTAACTATCAAGGAATGGGAATTATGCAAGAAGCATTAACAGCTGTTATTGAATATGGATTTAAAAATATGAAACTAAATTCGATTGTAGCTTTTACTCATATGAATAATTCAAAATCCATTAAGTTATTGAAAAGAAATAATTTTATTAAAGATGAAAGTATTAATAATTCTCATCAAGAGGTAGTTTATATTTTAAAAGGTTAATAAGCTTGTTGATCAAAATGGTTATTAAGATAATTGTTATTGTACAAAGATCAAATTGTAAATAAACGATTTTTAATTTTGTAATATAAAAATCTGGTGCGTTTCTCTAATAAGAGGAGCACGCCTTTTTTTATGAAAGGGGACATATTTCTGAAAAAGAGTCTAGTTATTAAATGATTATGGATACTTTAGACAAAAATCATATTTTTTGTTTACACCAAATAGTTTAAGTGTTATAGTTATAACCGTAAACATTATAGACTAAATAAATAAAAAAAGTATATAATATAAAATAAATAATTGGAGTGATGAAGAGATGTCATATAAAGTAGCAATTGTAACTGGAGCATCAGGTGGAATTGGTTACTTATCAGTTATTGAACTCGTAAAAAAAGGTTATCAGGTTGTTGCAACTGTTCGCAGTTTAGAGAAGGAGAATCAATTACAAAAAGATTTGGAAAGTCAAAATATTGAACATATGGTTAAGATAGAACAGTTAGACGTTACAAATGAGGAATCAATTCAAATATTTAAAGAGAAATTAGATCAGTATGAAAGTATTGATGTTCTTGTTAATAACGCAGGAAATTTAGTTGCAGGTTTTGCCGAAGAAATTACAATGGATGATTATCGAAAGCAATTTGAAACGAATGTATTTGGTTTAATTGCTGTAACAAAGTTAGTCATTCCACTGATGAGAAAACAAGAAAGTGGAAAAATCATTAATTTAAGTAGCCTTTCTGGCTTAATGGCATTTCCTTCTCTCTCTGCCTATGCGGCCTCTAAACATGCAGTTGAGGGATTTTCAGAGTCCTTACGACTTGAGCTAAAACCATTTGGAGTTGACGTTGTAATAATTGAACCTGGTCCATTTAAAACAAGTATGGTAGATGATATGAGTGATCTAGATATGGAGAATGATTCACCTTATTTAGAGTATAAACAAAACAGAATCACAACATATAACAGCATGGATTGGGGTAATCCATTAGAGGTAGCAGAAACAATTGCCTCAATTGCTACAAGTGATGAACCTGATCTTCGATACATCGTTGGCACAGGAATGAAAGAACGATATGATGCAAAACGAAATTCCCCATGGAAAGATTGGGAAAAAATGATGTTACCTCAGTAAGATATAACAGTTGTATAACCAAGTGAGAAAAATTAAATTATTGTCAATTACAATGAAATGATACCCCACCGGCCATTAGAATTGGTTGGCGGGGTATCTTCATTTCACTTAAGAGCTACTTCTAATAAATGATCTATTTCTTTGACATGTTGTTGATTTAATGGACCAAACGACATGGCATTTGCATTTTCAATCACTTGTTCAGGAGTTTTAAAGCCTGGAATGGGTATATTTTGTTCACTTTTAGCCCATAACCATGCTATTGCACCTTGTACTAAAGTCCTACCATCACTTTTTAGGACTTCTCTTATGGACTCCAGTTTTTCTAATAGCGATTTTTCTGGTTTCCCGTTTTTAAAATATGGAATCCAATCATGACCGCTGCCTCTTACATCCTCAGTTGAGAGTTTCGTGTCTGAATTAAATTTTCCACTTAAAATCCCCATTGCTAACGGATTACTGTTTATGCTGGCTAAATTATGTTCTTCACATAACTCAATCACATCTTTGTTGTATCCAAATACATTCATTGGATGTAAGAGCGAAGCTCCATTCGAATTTTCTGCAAAATAACGAGCACAATCCGTATCTCCAGTACTCCAACCATATGCTCTAATTAAACCGTCTGACTGTAGTTTGTTTAATGTCTCAATCACAGAATCGATTTCATTTTGAGGAAGTGCCCAAACATGTAATTGATACAGGTCTATATAATCTGTTTGCAGACGTTTTAGTGATAACTTGCAGGCACTTTGAATATATTCTGGGGATATGTTTTGCCCCGTAAGTTCACGTGTGTTTTCGTTATAGGTATTTCCAAATTTAGATGCTATTACGACTTGATCTCTATGTTTTTTTAGTGCTTTGCCAAGAATTATTTCGCTATGCCCTGTACCATAAGCATCAGAAGTATCAAAGAAAGTGATACCTTGATCCAAGGCTTCATGTATGGCTTGTATAGAAACACTATCGTTTACGTTACCCCAGCCATCTTGTTTTCCATTTAGCGAAAATGGTCCGCCTATAGCCCAACATCCAAGCCCCAATGGGCTCACATTGATTCCTGATTTCCCCAAACTTCTTTTAAATTTTTTTTGCATTTTTCAAATCCTCCAATGAAATAAAATTAGTTAAGAGTGTATTCTTTTGTCTTCAAGATAACAACCTAACAGTCGGTAGTTTATAGAGGGAGATATGCACACTGAAAAGTAATTGATTTTTCCAGAATAGAATAGGTGTGTTTTAGTTCAATCTCTTCCAAAACGTAGAATTGAGGTTATTTTCTGATTCCATCTAAAAATACGTTTAAGCAGCTAGATAGATCACGTTCAATATCTTTTTCATCATAAAACTTGATGCTCATCGCAAAACCAATCATCATGTAGTAATAAGAAAGTGCAACCTCAGATGTTTTTTTATCTATGAATTCATCCTTTTTAATTCCTTCTTCAATGATTTTTGCAACCTTTTTTGTGAAATCCCCCGCGGTTTCTTCCGTTTTTTCATGAATGTAATCTTTTAAGTATTCGGGTGGGTAATAAAAGTAACGATCCCAAAAATCCATTTGTGCATTATTTCTACAATTTTTTATATAACGTGTAAAAATAATTCTTAATTTTTCTTCTGTATTCACATTTTCTTTAAAGGTTGTTAAATTATTTATGAATGTTGAATAATCTATTAATATATTGTTAAATACGGCTGAGAATATATCCTCCTTTCCTGTAAAGTGAGAATATAAAGAAGCTTTTTTTATGCCTACCTCTTTTGCAATATCCTCCATACTTGTTTCAAAATATCCCTTATTTGCAAATAACTCCAATGACTTCTGCAATATTTTATTTTTTGTCATGAGTATGATCACTCCTTATGAACAACCTACCGTTTGGTAGTATTATAACGGTTATCAAGATTGAATGCAATGAAATTATAATAACTAACAGGTCAAATTATAATAAATTCAATAATTTTTACATATACAGGAAATTATTTATATTAAATGAGTCAAATGGTCTAAGGTAAATGTCCTTTCCAGTTTACAAATAGTACTAAATGACTTCTAGACAACCCCAACATATTCCAATAGTATTTTAAGTATATAGAATAAAAAAGCTAAAACCCTCGGCAAGTTTGTAAGTCGAGGGTTTTGACGTCCAAAAATCAACTAGAATTAAAATTGAGAAAAGAGGAGAATTAGGTGAAAAAATTTTTTTCCAACAGTTTACTTGTAATTTATATTTTAATATTTTTAAGCAGTTCGATCATTCCAATTTATGCTAATGAAGATTTTTTACCAATTGAAAATGAAGTACTAATGATCCAAGAGGCACTGTCTGAGGAAGCACCAACGATCGAAGAAACACCAGTGATTGAAGAAGCATCAGTGACTGAAGAAGTACCAGTAACAGAAGAAGTTCCAAAATCTGATGGAAATTCATTCGAAGCATTATCAACAAAAGATCTATTGAACGTTGGAACATTAGCAGTAGCATCAGGATTAGAGTTTACAAATGAAGAGGTATTGGAAGCAGTAGCCCAAGATATGTATAACAAAAGAAAAGATTTGTTTGATGTAACGATAGAAACATCGACGGATACGTCTATAACCGTGAATAGAGAATTGTGGAATTGGTTAACGGAGTACGCTCAAACCGATGCAATATCGTTAGAAGGCACGACTTTACAATATGTAGCTAGCACAGATAAAGTAGTTTATGGTAACTGGAACAGTCCTTCTGCTTATTTAAACGCTGATACAGTCATCAGAACGTATACAGCAGATGGTAGAAGTAGAACAATGTCACGTATGTATGATGGGGTTATACCACTTACAAAAGTTACAACTTTAACTGATTCTCAATCATATAAACAGTATATGTATATGGATATTGAGCCAATTACGATATATGGTTATCAAGTTGTAGCATTTGAATATCCAGTAGGTAGAGTATGGAGTTATAATCCTAAAATATCCTTTAAAAATCTAGATTCTCAGTTATATGAGGAACATGTCCTGTCAGGAGACTGGTTCTCAGGTGAATATCATTCACTGACGGAACCTATTACGATAGATTCTATTGGATATTATGCAAATACAGATGGAAATCACCTTTTTCTTTGGGGTGAAGTAGAAGTATTTACTGAACCTTTGACACCTTTAGATGGAATTTACGAGGTGTTTATCGAACCAGGTGATATGATTTTGAATTCGAGCTGGACACAAGGAGCAAATCTTGAAGATGTTGCAATCACTTTGCCAGTCTCTACAACCGCAATTACTACTATAGCTGATGCAACTTCTGCCCTGATAAATATAGCAGCTGGAGATTTCATCTATACAGATGTCAAACCAACCCCCATTTCAGGTACAGAGGCAGTTACAAAAATGGAAAAAATCGATTATTATGCATTTGCAGATACCAGGTCATACCATGCAGATCCTGTAGATACCTCTTCAGGAGCGATGGTCATCAATCGTAATATAATGGAGTTGAATGGACCACAGAGATTGGCATTTAAACTAGCCTATCATTCTCTCTTATTAAATGAGGGAACGGCGGGAATCGGTTGGAGTCACAATTACGATGCCTATTTAGAACAGGAATCAGAATCTTCTGTCATGATTCACTGGTCCAATCATCAGCAGAATCGATTTATTAAAAATGCGGATGGTACCTATGACTCCATTGACCGAGCTACTCGATTAGATCAACTGACACAACATGAAGACGGGAGTTATACGTTAAAAAGAAAAGATCAACGAATCTATCAATTTGATGTTTCTGGAAAACTAACAGAACTGATCAATAGACATGGGAAAAGCATTACGTTTCAATATGATGAAAGTACAAATCAATTAATCAAAGTGATCGAAGAAGACACTGGTACCTTTTTTGAATTTGAATATGCAGAGAATCAACTGACAAAAGTAACAGATAACTTAACGAGAACGATTCTTCTTCAATATGATGATAATCACCATCTTACCCAAATTACGAATGCTAGAGGAGAAGTCATCGTATATACATATGATGAACTAGGAAAGGTGTTATCCTCTACAGAACAAGGTGTACAAACCTTTGTTAATACGTATGATGAGTCAGGTCGTGTCACTACTCAAGACGATGGTGTGGATGGAAATGCAGTCACTACCTTTCAATATGACGAAGAGATTGAACCGGGTTATTTAACTACCATCGTGACCAAAAGAGATGGTCAAACGAAGAAACTTATCCATGATTATCAGTACCGATTGGTAAGGATCGAAGATGAACTAGGTCAAGTCACGACGATGGAATATGATGGTGTAGGAAATCTCATTAAAGAAACAAATGCGCTAAATCAAACGAAACAATTTCAATACGATGAGATGGGTAATACGATTGAAATCATTGATCCAGCAGAAAATACGACCGTCATGACCTATGATGATCGAAACAATCTATTAACGAGAATCAATGCTGCTGGTCATAAAACAGAATTTACGTATGATGAGTCCAATCGTTTAATTCAAGTGACCAATCCAGAAGGATCTCAGCAATCCTTTACGTATGATGAGCTAGGTTATGTGAAAAGCAACGTGAATTTTAATGGCGCTGAGACCTTATTTACGAGTATTCATGGCATGCTGCAAGAGAAACAAGATGTAAACGGGAATATCGTGAAATATGAATATGATGAAGTTGGTAGATTAACCAAAGAAAGCTTCTCTGATACAGAAACCATCACGTATGCATATGATGCGTTGGATCATCTTATTCAACAAACAGATCAGTTAGGCAACACCACTCAATTTGCCTATGATATGCAGGGCAATCTCTTAAGTGAAACCAATGCCTTGGAAGAGACCACAACCTATACGTATAATGCAAACGGAAAGCTCGTTTCAGTAGAAGATCGATTAGGAAATACGATTTTATATGCATATGATGCAGAAGATCGTTTGCAGAAAATCACAGATCCCCTTGGTCAAGAAACGGTACAAACGTATGATGCCAAAGGCAGAGTCATTCAAATTACCGATCCAATGGGTCATGTCACAACCAAAGAATACAATGCGATTGATCAATTGATCAGTGAGACAGATGCTGAAGGCAACCGCGAGGCATTCACTTATGACACACTAGGCTATTTAAGTACTAAAACAGATAAAAATGGAAATACCACGTCCATGACGCACAATGCGATGGGACAACTGATCCAAGTCACCGATGCACTAGAAGGTACAAGTACATTTACTGTAGATTCTATAGGCAACATTACCAAAGAAGTAGATGCATTAGGTAAGGAAACTTTCTTTACCTATGATGGGGTGGGGAATGTATTAACCCAAACCAATGCTTTAGGTCATATCACCCGTTATACGTATGATGGAAATGGTAACCTGGTATCTGAAACCGATGCAGAAAACCAATCTACGCAGTATATGTATAATCACTTGGATCAAT
Source organism: Chengkuizengella sediminis (assembly GCF_010078385.1). Lineage (NCBI taxonomy): Bacteria > Bacillati > Bacillota > Bacilli > Caryophanales > Paenibacillaceae > Chengkuizengella > Chengkuizengella sediminis. Next base: position 140,762 of record NZ_SIJC01000004.1, on the reverse strand, counting down.
TAACCAAAACGACGGATACCAATGGAAACGAAATTGAACAGGTGTACGATGCTAAGGGGAGAATCCTAAGTACGACTGATCCACTCGGCAATACCGTGACTTTTAGTTATGATGCGTTAGATCGCTTGGTTTCAACGATCGATGAGATTGGAAATAGCGAAACGTATACGTATGACAACATGGATCGTTTAATCAGTACGACCGATCCAGAAGGAAATACAAGTACCTTTGCTTTCGATGCCTTAGGCAATCTATTAAGTGAAACGAATGCGTTAAATGGAGTGACTCAGTTTACGCATGACAAAAACAGCAATACCATCACGAAAACCGATGCGGCTGGGAATGTAACGACCTATACTTACAATAAAAATAATGCCTTGATTCAAGAAGAAGATGCTTTAGGCCAGCTGACTCAATATGCTTATGACAAGGAAGGACGACTCACGAATGTCACCGATCCATTAGGAAACACCACGATCACGACATATGATGCGATGGGAAGACAGACGGGCATCACCGATCCATTAAGCCATACGTTAACAACGCAATATAATGCCGTTGGTAATTTGATTTCTCAAAAAGATGCAAAAGACAATCAGATCACATCGATTGTATATAACGATAGCTATCAACCGATTCAAACAACGGATGCACTAGGAAATACAACGACACAAGCCTATGACAAAAACGGACGGTTAACTACATTGACTGATCCGTTAGAAAATGTACAAACGTATCAATATGATGCCGTGAATCAACTGGTACAAGTGGTAGACGCTATGGGCGGTATAAGTCAGCAATCCTTTGATTCTAAAGGCCAGTTACTAGCATTCACCGATGCCAATGGGGTGCAAACCTCCTTTGAATATGATGCAGCAGGAAGATTAATTAAAGAAACATTCGATAGTGGTGGGGGAATCACGTATCATTATGATGGTCGTGATTTAATCACCGAAAAGAAAAATGCGAGAGAACAAGTGACCACTTATGCGTACGATGGAATTGGACGTTTAATCAAAACGAACACATCAGAATCCGAAGTCAGTCGAACGTATGATGACAATCACAATCTGCTTACGGTGGCAGATCAAGATGGAAAAACCATTACGAGAACTTATGATACACTTAATCGAATTGTTTCGTATGTGGATGAGAATGGAAATAAAATCGAATATCGCTATGACGAAGTGGGCAATTTATCACAGCTTATTTATCCTGATGGAAAAACCGTTACTTATACGTATGACGAAGCTGGGAATTTAAAAAGTGTGACGGATTGGGCAGGAAGAGTGACAAGTTATACTTATGATGAAAATAATAAACTTATTTCTACCGTTCGTCCGGATGGATCAAACGAAACGAGAACGTATGATGTGGCAGGACAACTCATCGAGGTAAAAGATGAAACGAAAGACGGAAACATTATTCATCAAGAAAGCTTTACGTATGATCCATCAAGCAATGTGAAGACGGAAGGGGATAAAAACTATCTTTATGATGAATTAAACCGATTAACCCAAGCAGATAATTTCCTAAATCCTTTAGATCAATCGAGTTTGAACTATCAATATGGATATGATCTCGGTGGAAACATCCAATCGATTCAAGAAATAACGGATTTGTCTACAGAAGAAACGAACATCACGTATACGTCAGATAATCGAATAGAAACTTATAAGGGTGAAAGTGTACTTTATGATGCAGACGGTAATATGATTCAAGGTCCATTACAAGGTGTTATGCAGCAAATGGAATATGATTCCCAAAACCGTTTGATCGGTGCAGGAGATTTCACGTATACGTATAATGCGGAAAATATCCGTACTTCGATCACCAATACATCAACGAATGAGAGAGTCTATCAAGTTGTGAATCCTCATGCCGTTTACAGTCAATTGCTAATGGAAGTGGACGAAGAGGGGAATCCGTTAACGTATTATGTGTATGGATTAGGGTTGATTGCACAAGAAGTTGTAAGTGGAAATTATAGTGTATATCATTATGACCGCAGAGGAAGTACCGTTGCTTTAACGAATATAGATGGGAACCTTACAGATCAATATGCCTATTCACCGTATGGTGAACTGATTTATTACGAGGGGACAACCAACCATCCATTCCTGTATAATGGAAGATATGGAGTGATGACAGACGAGAACGGTCTGTATTACATGCGCGCACGATACTACAATCCAGAGATCAAACGATTCATCAATCGGGACGTCGTTCAAGGAAGTATCAGCAGCAGCTTATCCCTGAATAAATATGCTTATGTGAATGGGAACCCGATAAGTTATATCGATCCGTTTGGTTTAAGTCGAGATAGTGATGATGTAGGAGTTCTTTCAATAGCTGGAAACGCAGTTTTGGGTGTAGGTGAAGGGATTTGGGCTACAGGTGAGGGTCTTTGGGATGCAGCATCACATCCTTTACAAACAGGTAAGAATATTGGGTATGCAGTGATGCACCCGATTCAAACCGGTAAAGCTGTTTACCATAGTGGTGAACAGGCTTACTATGCTTTTATGGAAGCTGATGGGAACGAGAGATCAAACATGATTGGATCAGCAATAGGTGCAAATATTTTTCCTGTCGGGAAGATAAGGCAAGCATCTAAAGTCGGTGAGATTTCAAATAAAGTTAAGAATAATAGTAATCCTGTTAATGTTGCAGAACAAGCTTCAAAACCAGATTTTTATGTAGCACCAAATGGAACAGCGATTCCTTCAACAGGATACAGGTATATTTCAAAGGATGCACCCTATTTAGATAATATGAAATCAACAATGAGTATACCGGAAAATTCCCATGGAACATATTTTTCATTTGATAAATTTGATACAGCTAATCCTGGGAAATTACAAATTCCACATGATGGGTCAATTAGAGTTACATTTGATACCTTACAACTAACGGATATTCGAGTCCCTAATGGAAAATGGGGGAAAGCTCCATATTTAGAGCCCATTACAAAAGATTTTGTAGAGTATGGTCAGGGTGGAGCAACACAAGTAATTACAAATCAACAGATAAAATTAGATAGTATAGATGCTATTGAGCAATTACCAAGAAATTTACCAATCCCTTATAAATCAAACTTTACATTAATTGATAAAAAGTGAGGTGGTAGTAATGTATATGCCAAACAAAGAGGATATAGATAGAGCAAAAAAAATTGTTAGACAAGAGTTGAAAAAAATTAAACCAGAAGCATTTTCTAATGAAATAGAAAAATTTGCTAATGATGTTTTAGAAACTTGTTATTCTATTGGTGGATCATATGATGAATATACAATTCGTGAAGTTGCCAAAAAAATATTATCTGAAATTCACAAAGATTAATATAAATATAAGAATCGAGTTCTAATAGACTAACTTGATGGTCAAGCTAAATAGCTTGACCATTGTTTTGTAATGAAGACTTGCTATTAATAAGGACATCGTTCAAGGAAACTTTAGTAGTATCATTAAACAAGTATTTTATCAATGGAAATCCGATAAGTTATATTGATCCGTTTGGTTTAAGTCGAGATAGTGATGATGTTAGTTGGTATAAGAAAGCCACAAGTTTCGGAGCCGACTTTATCCCTGGTATAGGAACGGCTAAAGGTTTTCAGCAAGCTGCATCTGGATATGATTATATAACTGGAGAAAAATTATCTACTGCTGATCGATGGGCAGAGGGAGTAGGTACAGTTACTAGTGTAGTTCCTATTCCAGGGGCAAAACATGCAGGAAAGTATGCCACAAAAGGTGTCATCTGGGCTGGAGATAAAGCCATTACAGGGGTTAAGAAGCTATTTGGTTGGGGCAAGTCTGAGAAGATTGAGGCTCCTACTAGTCTACCTCAGCCTATGGCTGGAGATAATATTGATATTCAACTAGGTAAGGGGACGGGTAAAACTAACCCATATGATTTACTAGATGAGTATGATATACCGTCAACATTTGATGAACTTGACAGGGGAATTCTTGACAGCGGAAATTGGAAAATGGTCAAGAAAGATTTGAAACAAGTTAGAGATGCTGCTAAAGAAGTTGGTGTAGATACAACTGAATTTGGTAATTATATTCATGAAATTAAAGCGTATGAAGGTATGAAAGCTAATCAGAATTTCTCATATCAAGAACTACTTGATTTAGCAAAAGAACTTAAAGAAATCTTGAAGTAGAAAAGAGGTAGTTATGAAATCAATAGGAAGAATTGTATTTTCAATAAGAGAAGATGAACTGGACTTCAAAAAAGTAAGTTCTAATATCGGAATCAAACCTACAAAAACTATAAAAAAAGGACAAAAAATAACAAGTTCAAGAATAGCGAAATTTGATATCTGGAGATTCGAAAAAGAATATTCGACATTAGATAATATTTCTGAGGTATTAGAAGAGTTGATAGATGAATTGAATAAGAATAGAGAGTATGTTGTTTTGTTAAAAAACCAATATGAGTATGTCGGTATAACTTGTTATCTTGTAACTGATTTTGGACAAATAGGCATATCTATGTCAAGTAGTTCCATTGAGAAGCTTAATGCTCTAGGAATTGGAATTGATTTTGATATAATATCATATGGAAAAGTTGAAGACTAACTGTAATAATATTTAGTATCTGACAACATAACTCAGTACAAGAGCGATGGAATTGACAAAACCAAGTCATTCCATCGCATTTTAGTATTTTTAGGTATAAAATACTAACTGCATAATCTAAATTCTGTAGTCAAATAATGAAGCAATTGACAACGCAATATGATGCCGTTGGTAACCTGATTTCGCAAAAGGATGCAAAAGACAATCAGATCACATCGATTGTATATAACGATGGCTATCAACCGATTCAAACAACGGATGCACTAGGCAATACAACGACACAAGCCTATGACAAAAACGGACGGTTGACCACACTAACAGATCCGTTAGAAAATGTACAAACGTATCAATATGATGCGGTAAGTCAACTGGTACAAGTTGTAGACGCTATGGGCGGTATAAGTTAGCAATCCTTTGACTCTAAAGGTCAATTACTAGCATTCACTGATGCGAATGGCGTGCAAACCTCTTTTGAATATGATGCAGCAGGAAGATTAATTAAAGAGCGTTCGACAGTGGTGGTGGGATCACGTATCAATATGATGGTCGTGATCTATTAACCGAAAAGAAAAATGCGAGAGAACAAGTGACCACTTATGCGTACGATGAAGTCGGACGTTTAATCAAAACGAACACACCGGAATCGGAAGTGAGTCGAACTTATGATGACAATCACAATCTGCTTTCGGTGACAGATCAAGAGGGGATAACGATTACGAGAACGTATGATGCACTCGATCGTATTATCTCGTATGTCGATGAGAATGGAAACAAAATCGAATATCGATATGACGAAGTGGGCAATTTATCACAGCTTATTTATCCTGATGGAAAAACCGTTTCTTATACGTATGATGAAGCTGGGAATTTGAAAAGTGTGATGGACTGGGCCGGGAGAGTGACGAGTTATACTTATGATGAAAATAACAAACTCATTTCTACCGTTCGTCCAGATGGTTCAAAGGAAACGAGAACGTATGATGTAGCAGGGCAATTGATCAAGTTAAAAGATGAAACGAAAGATGGAAACATTATTCATCAAGAAGCCTTTACGTATGATGCATCCAGTAATGTGAAGACCGAAGGGGATAAAAACTATCTTTATGATGAATTAAACCGACTAACCCAAGCAGGCAATTTCTTAAATCCGTTCAATCCATCGAGTGTGAACTACCAATATGGATATGATATCGGTGGAAACATCCAAACGATTCAAGAAATAACCGATGGATCTACAGAAGAAACAAACATCACATACACGTCAGATAATCGAATAGAAACATATAAGGGTGAGAATGTACTCTACGATGCAGACGGCAATATGATTCAAGGTCCGTTACAAGGTACCATGCAGCAAATGGAATATGACTCCCAAAACCGTTTGATCCGTGCAGGAGATTTCACCTATACGTATAATGCCGAAGATATTCGGACTTCAATGACCCATACATTAACGAATGAGAAGGTCTATCAAGTTGTGAATCCTCATGCCGTTTACAGTCAATTGTTAATGGAAGTGGACGAAGAAGGGAATCCATTAACGTATTATGTATATGGATTAGGGCTAGTATCACAAGAAGATGTAAGTGGAAATTATAGTGTATATCATTATGACCGTAGAGGGAGTACCGTTGCTTTAACCAATGTAGATGGGAATACAACTGATCAATATGCATATTCACCGTATGGTGAACTGATTTATTCAGAGGGGACAACCAACCATCCATTCTTGTATAATGGAAGATATGGAGTGATGACAGACGAAAACGGTCTGTATTACATGCGGGCACGTTATTATAACCCTGAAATCAAACGATTTATTAATCGGGATGTCGTTCAAGGCAGCATTAGCAGCAGTTTATCCCTGAATAAATATGCTTATGTGAATGGGAACCCGATAAGTTATATTGATCCCTTTGGTTTAAGTCGAGATAGTGATGATGTTGGATTTTTCGGAACAGCTTGGAATATTACGAAAGTTACAGCCGATTTTCTTGTATTGGATGATGCTAAAACCTTAATAGATTCAGATGCTTCTTTCACTGCAAAGGTCATTGCAGGAGCAAGTCTCTTTCCAGCAGGTAAAGTATTAAAGTTAGGAAAGCTAGGAAAGGCAGCATCAGGTGTAAAAGCAACGAAAGAGTCTAGCACTAAAGTTATAAAACATAATGAGGCTCCTACTAGTCTATCTTATCCTATGGCAGGAGATAATATTGGTATTCAACTAGGTAAGGGGAAAACTCAACTACAAAAAAATAAGGCTGCTGGTGAGGCATGTGAAAAAGAACAGCTTAATAAAATGTTTGAAACTCATAGTGAAATTCAACCACAAATTACTATTAAAACTCAGAGTGGAGTAAGAACTAGAATCGATATGATTGGAAAAAATAAGCAAACAGGAAAATTAGAATGTGTAGAGTGCAAAGCATCTGCTACAGCACCATTAACAAAAAATCAAAAGAAAGCTTTTCCAGAGATTGGACAAACGGGAGGAATTGTAGTTGGGAAAGGAAAGCCTCCTTACATTGGAGGTACACAGATTCCTCCAACAAAGGTAGAAATTAAGCGAAAACAATAGTATGGAGGGAAGCGAATGTCAGTACAAAATATAAGAGAAGTGGATGCTATTGGAATTGATAATTTAACAGGATATGTTACCCTTGCGATCTTTGATAGTCTTGATTGGAATAATGAGGAAGAGCATCTACTTTTACTTCAAGAAAAGTTAAATATGTATTTAAGTTTTCTTGAAAGTGGAGAAGTGTATTCAGTATACGAACAAGCTAAAGGAAGAGATTTCGAAATTAAGATACACTTTAAAAACAATATACCACAGAGTTGCCGAGATTTTTTGAATAATGTCACAGAAGTGATTTCAAAAGCAGGTTTTCATCTCAATTACAAAGTTGGTTAGTAGCAATAGGAGATGTAATCATATGTCTAAAGATATAAACGATATTATTACGACCTGGTGTCGTGAGAATAGAATAAATCGGTGATTTTATATCAGCAGAAAAGAAGAGAAAGATAGCAACAGTTAAAAAATTTTTAAATAGATCTAAATAAAGTTTCATATAGAGTTTTCAACTACAAAAATCAATTTAAGTTTTTTTAAAAAGTATCATCCTCTTCTGGGATGGTACTTTCATCTTTAATCAAGGATTATGAATTCTTCTAAGTCACGTTACTATAATCCGAATTTGTTCAAGATTGCATTAGTAGCAGCTTATCACTGAATATACGCTTATGTGAATGGAAATCCGATAAGTTATATTGATCCGTTTGGTTTAAGTCGAGATAGTGATGATGTTGGATTCTTTTCAATAGCTGGAAATGCAATTGTGGGTGTAGGTGAAGGGATTTGGTCTACCGCTGAAGGACTTTGGGATGCAGCGTCGCATCCTATAGAGACAGGTAAAAATATCGGTTATGCTGCCTTACATCCGATCCAAACCGGTAAAGCTGTTTACAATAGTGGTGAACAGGCTTATCAAGCTTTTAAGGAAGCCGATGGGAATAAAAGATCAAATATGATTGGGTCGCTAATAGGTGGTAATATTGTACCTGTTGCAAAGATAAAACAAGTTTCCAGTGTTGCTAGCATTGCAAAAACAGCTAAAAATAATACTGTAGCACCTATTAGTATTAAGGAGGGAAGTAATCCCTTATATCGTAGAGAGGCTAATACAGGTCAGTTTAAGGATTTATCAATACCAATGCAATTGAGAGAAGTAGATAAGATTGCTTCAAAAGCAGGAGTTGGATTGGACGGTATCAAAATAAGGATTGTAAGGGATCCTGAATTAGTAGGAAAGGGATTATATGGATGGGCTGATCCCAAAGGAAAGGTAATAGAACTATATCCTGATGCTTTTACTGACTCTGAAAACTTGGTTAAAACCCTAGGTCATGAAAGAACTCATATATACCAAACTAAAACTTTTGGAGCACCTAATAGTGACACTCTTATAGATTTTGAAAAAGGTGCGTATGCTTCTGAAGAATTATGGTGGAAATATTATCAAATTAATGGGGGTTAATGCATTATGGGAGATTTTTCTACTTGGCTAAAATTGAGTGCTGATATTTCAAGTTCCACATGGACAAATTTCCAGTGTCCTGAATGTCAAAAAGAAACGGTTGATTTTCAATATGTTGGTGATACTGAAACTAGAATAGGGTATTTAGAAATATGGTGTGATTCTTGTTTGAAAGGTATCCATATTTCAAGAGTTAGAGTACCAGAATCAGCAAATTTGCTGTCATTTGAAGATAAAAACCTTATAGGAAATAGGATACCTGCTTTTAAGCAGGTTGTACGATAAAAATCTGATGAACTTGCTTATCTTATTGGTAGGCAAGTTTTTATATGGAAGTGGCTATTAGTGTTTCAAGAAAATCCAACAGTAATCAATTAATGATGGAACAACAACTTTTCCCTGAACAAATATGCTTATGTCAATGGAAATCCGATAAGTTATATTGATCCGTCTGGTTTAAGTCGAGATAGTAATGGTGTTGGATTCTTTTCAATAGCTGAAAATGCAATTGTGGGTGTAGGTGAAGGGATTTGGTCTACCGCTGAAGGACTTTGGGATGCAGCGTCGCATCCTATAGAGACAGGTAAAAATATCGGTTATGCTGCCTTACATCTGATCCAAACCGGTAAAGCTGCTTACAATAGTGGTGAACAGGCTTATCAAACTTTTAAGGAAGCCGATGGGAATAAAAGATCAAATATGATTGGATCGCTAATAGGTGGTAATATTGTACCTGTTGCAAAGATAAAATAAGTTTCCAAAGTTGGAGAAATTGCAAAAAAAGTTAAGAATAATAATGTAGGTATGGATAATAATCTTAATAGAATTAATAGTAACTCTGGCACTCCAATGGATTCTGTTAAATTCAATAGGATGAAATCTGCATTTGAAAAGCAAGGTGGACTAATTGTAAAAGAAGATGAAGCACTACCTCTCCTTAATTATCATGGAGTTGAGGCTTCTACATTAGATTCTAATACAATAGCATTTAGACCTAATCCTTCAACTTCCGCTGTATTTGAAGAATTTATTCACACTACACAATATAGAACCGATAGAGCAAATGGATCAAATATAGTTGAATGGAAATTGAGGCCAAGGAAAAGTTGATTAATTATAGAAAACAATATGGTATTCCTAATCAAGAGACGCGTGAAACAATACAGCAGTTAATACAATATAGAGATTTGCTTAAAGATTAATTTAGGTGGTGAATAAATGTTTTCAATTAATGTTGAAAAGTCAATGTTCTTAAAAAGTACTAATGTAGTCATCATTACTGGAAGAAAACAAGGAGAATTAAACAGTAACGTATTGGTTGAAGAGGAAGAAAGAAATGAAAGATATTTCGTTAAAAATGTGGTTTTTATGGAATACAAAAATCCCATGGAAAAAAATAACCTTAAATCTTGAACCGGGTGAATATACGGCAGAAGATTTAATTGGTAAAAGGCTGATTAGCATAGATTAATTATTCTGGTCTTGATTGAATTTTCGTCTCAATAACGGATACTTGAAGTTTTTAAATAGTGCTAAATGAAGTTTAAAACCCTGATTGTCATATACTACTAATTCAATCAAATAGTTTTTTACAAAGTATCATCCTCTTTTTGGGATGTTACTTTCATCTTTAATCAAGGGTTATGCAGAGAAGATTGAGGCTTCTGTTAAGGAAACAGTAGAAAGTGGTTCGTATAGGTAAAATTAGATTTACAGTACTTTGCGTCTGATAGGAAGAGCAAAAATGTAAAGCAAAGGGAATTTTCAGTACCGAATTGGGATGGAAATCCAAAAGATGGACCAAAGCCTGAGGGACCATTTAGATTACTTGAAGGAAAAGAATATCAAGATGCAAGAAAAGCAGCTAATAATGCTAATAGAGCAGATTCATCACTAAAAGGTAAACAAATTCATGAAATTCATCCAGTGAAATTTGGTGGAAGTCCTACAAATAAAGTGAATAAAATACCATTGACACCAAAAGAGCATGCTCAATATACCAATTGTTGGAATAATCTTATGCGTAATCTTAAGAAGTAACTAAAATCAATTGTAATGGGAGATAAATATGGATGAGCAAATAAAATCTATATTAAGCCAACTTGAACTTAATGAACCTGTATTAGACATAAATATTAAGAAAGTTGAAGAACAACTTAGAATTAAGTTTCCGCAAGAATATTATGAATTTTTATTAAATTCAAATGGTGGAGAGGGTTCAATTGGTGAATCTTATCTAGTAATGTGGAAAGTAGAAGATATAATAGAACTTAATGAAGCATATGGGGTTGAAGAATTTGCTCCAGGTCTATTAATAATTGGATCTGATGGTGGGGATACAGCATATTGTATTAGAAGTGAAAATAAATCATTTGTAAATGTTCCTTTCATCGGAATGGATTTAAGAGAAGTACAGGTTTGTGGTAATAATTTCGAAGAGTTTCTTAGCTATTTAAATAAAGAATAAAAATATGCATTTTTGACCTTGATTGGCTATGCCTTTCAAGGTTTTTCTATAATAAAAAAGGTTGTGGATGGAATTACAGAAATAAATAGGTAAAAAGATTGGAGGTAGAATTGATTGGATTAATATTACTCCTCAAGAGATACGATCATTAAGTGAAAGAATGTTTGATGCAGCAAATGTTCCTAAGTCATCACGACAAGATTATTATAGAGCTTTAAACAATATAATTATAGGGAGTAGTATAAATGTATATAAAAGGTTTGCTAGAAAAAATTAAAAATTTAGTACTTGTGTGGTACATCCTCCAAGTGGACTTCTTTTTATTGAAAGAGAATTAAGTTTGCCAAATGATATAACAGAGTTTTTTGAGTTGTGTGGAGGGGTTGAATTATTTAAGAACGCTGACTATCATATTAATATAGTATCTCCATAAGAATTTGTTTTAGCTAATCCATTAATAGTGGGTGATAGATGCGAAGAAGATATTTCATCGAACTGGTATATTATTGCGGATACAGGTAATAGTGACAGTGATTATTTATCAATAGACCTAGCATCTGAACGGTTAGGGAAATGCTACGATAGTTTTTTTGATAGACATGGTGTTGTAGGAGAATCTCAGATTATTGCTTTATCATTTATGGAGTTATTGCAGAAACTTGTTGATTATAAAGGGGAGTATTGGTATTGGTTAAAAGATAGTTTACATCATTAGGTGATGCTTATGATGATATAGAATAAGAACTTATTTAGACATATTTCATGACAATCACATCTTAGTTTGATATAATTGGGATCAAATTATATACATAAAGGAATTTAATAGATAAAGATGTTATTTAATGTAAAGAAAAATCATTACAATATGATAAGACGATGGTACTTAGAAACAACTTTTGGAGGTGCATGTTGTGCTTACAAAAATTCATCAAGTTGAAGTGTTACTTCCTATTTTACTCCCGTTTCAAAATGTAAAAGATTCTTTTGAAAGAACTATAAAGGTAGTTGATGAATTAGTAAGTGCACCTGTAGTATTTCCAATACAGTCAGAGTTTTTAAAATCTCATGAGATTATTGTTGAGTTTCAAATACTAGATAATGAAGATGAGCGAATAAAATTAATAGAAAAAAAAACACTGAGAAATCATATCTACATAATAGCTCAAGCTAACCTTGAGGTGAGTAATACTCCAATTGATGGAAAAGAAGAATTGAGCACATCTTCAGAACTTTTTACAGGACTTACTGTGGATCATTTTATTAAGAGAATGTATGATTTTATTATTTGTATAAACATTGCAAAAGTAGGGTCAATAGAAGTGAATTACGGTTTGACTTTCATAGATAAAGAAAAATATAAAATTACAAATATGATGATTAGTTTACTAGAGGAAGTATACTATTTTACAAAAAAAACTAAATGGCCACTGCTTGAAGAACTTGAAATAAGGTCTGTATGGGAATGGTTGGGTGAAAAAAAAGGATTTCTTGATGGTGTTGGTGGTACTCCAATTGAAAGAGCGTTAACAGCACTTTCTTATCTATTTGGTTCTAGTGATGAATCAAATAATGAAGGAATGGACTTATTTTATTCAATGATTGGATTAGAAGCACTTTATTGTTCAAGCAATAATGGTATCAAAGAACAATTGATAGAGAAGACACAAGTCTTCCTTGGAACTCAGAATGATTACAAAAAATTATTTAAGAGAATGTACGATTATAGATCAAAATTCATTCATGGTAGCCTAAATTTTCCCGGTAAGTATAATATATTTGATGCCGCAGAAGAGTTTGAACATTATATGAGTGAATATATTGATGTAATTTTAATGGCACAATCAGTGTTAATATCAACAATACAACAACTTTCAAAACGAAACATGAATTACCTTGATTTTAAATATTCTTTAGTAAATAAAAAATCGTGAAATAATCCACAAAATTTATATTCAAGCTTCTTGTGCGATTTCTTTTCCGCCCAGAGGTTTATGTAACTAATAATGGTAGTATCAAAACCGGAACTGAATCATACACTACAACTGATAGAGTAGATATTCCTAAAAAGATATCGTATAGTATTGATTCGCTTATACCTTAAATTGTACCTAAAAAATATTATGCATATGAGTTTAAGAAGGATCCTAGTATGGAGAATGCTATATTCTTATCTTTGAGATAAATTTAATAAATGTGGTGGTTGACTATATAAAAGGCAATCATGCAAACTTGTTGTCTTTTAAAGATGCCTGGTTAGCTGTTATTATTCCGATAAACCTAATAAATAACATAAGTTATATATCTTTTTTCATGTTTTTTACTTTAAAAAACATATATAACTATGATAAATAAGGATATAAAGCGATACATATAGCCCTCTCCCTTAAATCTTAATCATCTTCTCTCCATAATTTAATTAATGATTCATATACGTTGCTTTTGCTTCAAATGATTTTCTTTTTCAATGATTAATTCTATAATATTTTCGCACTATCTATGTTCAATAGGTTTTTTAGCCTTATTTTTATAATGGAGTAATAAAAAGTATAATAAATTTTGATAGGTGATATCTTGGAAAATGATAGAATACAACAATGGTTTGATGAAGGAAAAATTAGGAAAGCATTATTAGGTGAAGAGTCATTTAGAATACCAGATAACACTTACAGGGATTCCCATGATAGGATTTTAGTTATTACACAGCTAATGCATTGGATGGAAAAAAATAAGAGTAGAATTAATCCAATTAAATTTGAAAGCCTTGTGTTATCTTTAATAGAAGAGAACTTTGAGGAATCTATTGATTTACTATACTCTTACTTTATTTTTAATAAAAAGATTCCAATCAGTGTTGATTGTAAAACGATTGAAACGAATCTTAAAAATCAGGTTAACGCAAATGGGGATTTAATTGTAAATAGTGAACGAATCAGAAATAAAGTGGTAAGTCTCAGTTCTTATATGCCAAATATTTTATAAGTATTTAATGTTATAATAACTGGACCTAAACGTTTCCCACAAGTAATAAACTTATAAATCGAAAAATGAGGTGAAAGGCGAAAATAACTATTATTGGTTGTTTGCGCCTTTCAAGTTTTATTTAGCGACCCTAGTCAGATAGGTACAAGGTGAAAGTCCTTCCAGCAGTAGCTTATCACTGAATAAATACGCTTATGTTATATCTATCCCTTTGGTTTAAAAGTTGGTATAGGAAAGCTGGAAGTTTCAGGGCGGACTTTATTCCTAGTATAGGGACGAAAAATACTTCTTCAAGAAAACCTTGACTGGCTTAGGTCTTTCAAGGTTTTTTAAAATAGATTATAGACGATAGCAGCCTATATTACATTTAAGCACGTTACGATCACTCAGATTTTAAACATACTACCAGGAGAAGGGATTTAAAAGAAGGAAGAGATAGTGACAAGAGATGAAGTTGTAACTTTATTAGATAGTATTTTAGATAAAGAACTAGGAAATTTAGATACTCCTTCAGCTAGTGATTGGGTAAAAATAGAGGAAAAGTTTGGGTGTCAATTTCCAAAAAAATTTAAATATTTTATTGAATTAATGTCTGAATATGTCTTTCCAGGGGACATCTTAAATGTTTCTAGTGGTAGAACAAATGGAAATGACACTATTGAATTTACTTATGATTATGTAATGAAAGAGGGATTTTGGAAAGAAGATTTAATACCTTTTTACAGTATAGGGAATGGAGATTACTTTTGCCTCCCTTTAAAAGAATGCCCCAACTCAGGAGTTTACTATTATTTTCATGAAGAAAACAACATAGAAAAAGAAGCAGATAATATTGAAGAATGGTTAATTCAGTTACCAACCTTTTTAAGTTAATAGAATAACAAAAACCTTGATTGGCTTGTGCCTTTCAAGGTTTTTTAGTAGGAGAGTGCCAAATCGTTCTTTATTCAGAGATTAGAGATAATTCTTCTAAATAAAATTACTTACAAAATTAAACAATATACTTAAATAACTTAAAACAAATATTCAGTGTACTTTACTTTCTACTAGAAACGAATACACTAATGATATAGGCTTGTTTTTCACTCTATCATTATTGTGATAAAGTCACTCGGAAAGGGGACTTCACTCATGTATACTGTAATGATCGTAGATGATGAGATGTATGTTCGTAAAGGATTGAGAAATTTAATTGACTGGGAAAGCAACGGGTATATTGTAATTGAT
The DNA here is from genome assembly GCF_010078385.1 of Chengkuizengella sediminis. NCBI lineage: Bacteria > Bacillati > Bacillota > Bacilli > Caryophanales > Paenibacillaceae > Chengkuizengella > Chengkuizengella sediminis. The sequence continues at coordinate 125,459 of NZ_SIJC01000004.1, read as the reverse complement.
GAAGCAGAGGATGGTGAGGATGCGCTCTCGTTAATTCAAGAAATTAACCCTGATTTAGTAATTACAGATATTCGAATGCCAGTCATAGATGGTTTGCAGTTGATTCATAAAGTAAAGGAACTGAAAATGGAAACTAATTTTATCATCATTAGTGGGTATAATGATTTTGATTATGCCAAACAAGCAGTACGTTATGACGTGCATGATTATATCTTAAAACCGATTGATCAAGAAGAAATGACAAGAGCATTATTACGACTAGGAGATAAAATCAATCAAAGAACAACGTATATAAATAAAAATAATCATTTACTTTATAATCAAATGATGGATGGTTTGTTTCGAGGTGAATTTACCGAAGATGAACTATTACATTGGTCTAACAAAATACAGATGAACCCCTCTACAATTTATTATTATGCCTTCATTGAAGTAAACGACATCCATCATAGGAAAGATGATGTGACAACCCAAGTTGAGCAGATGAAAGAAAATATTCAAGTTTTTGTTACCTCCTCAAGAGCAATAAATCATTCTAATCCCATTTATTTGTACGAACATCATGGCAAGCTAGGTATGATTATTACCGATAATGAACTAGGTTATTATCAAGGTGATGTGAATCTATTTGCAGTGAAATTGAAACAAGTTTTGATGAAGGAACAAGATATAAACGTGTATATATACATTGGTAAACCTACAAACCTTCTATGCGAATTATCCATATCTTATCAGAGCGCAAAAGAAGTTTTGCAATATAAATATTTAAAAGATGAAACGCAAATCGTCACATTTAACGATGTGCAAAAACATTCATTAAAGTATACATTGCTAGATCTACCGTTATATCAATCATTATTAATGAAGGTTGAAGAGCAACATGAATCTGAAATCAGAGTCATTATAAATCAAATCTTTGAGGATTTTCGTATGAAATGTTATGCGGTGGAAGCGGTGAAAGCGTCTATACAGCAGTGTGTTCATGGATTGTTAGAAATAATACATAATATGAGTGGAGATGTAAAGCAAACTCAAACGATTGAACCTATTATTAGTTGGAATGATAACCCTCTTACATTAAATGAACTTCATCGTTTATTTAGTGATTTTATTATAGAGTGTAGGGCTGTAATTCATCAGTTGAGAATAGGGAACGTAAGAGGAGAGATTGAAAAAGTTAAACAATATGTAGAGAAGAATTATCATGAGAATCTAAAATTGAAGAAGATTGCAGAACGATTTTACATGAATCCAGTATACCTTGGGCAACTCTTCAAAAAAACATATGGCTTATATTTTAATGAGTATTTATTAGAGTTGAGAATTAGAGAAGCAAAGAAATTGTTACGTCAAACCGATCATAGAATCTATGAAATTGCTGAAAAGATAGGTTTTAATAATCCTGATTATTTCGTTACCCAGTTTGAAAAGATTGAGCATATTACACCGTCAGAATATCGAAGTAATCTAATAAAGTAAAAACGATTTATTTTTAAAAAAAGGGGATCGTAAGTGTGAATCTAGGTTTAGATCATATTCGTTTAAGAAATAAAATGTTAATCATTTTTTTCGTATCGGTGTTTACCCCTATCTTACTCACCAATATCATTTTTTATATTGTAACAACAAATCATGTAGAAGATTTAAGAATGAAAGATATTAATAAAAACATAGAACAAATGAAAAGTGAATTTCAGATAGAAGTAGAACATGCTATATCGCTATCTTCATTATTTTATACGGATTTTTGGATCAATAAAACTTTATCGTATTCTTACATAAACAATGAAGCGGAATATGTTGAAGCGTATAATTCCTATTTACGCAGAGTACTAAACAGCAGTTACACTCCAATTAATACATTAGTGAAGGAAATTACAATTTATGTAGACAATCCAACACTGCTTTATTCAGGAGGTGTGGAATTTATTTCTCCTGAGGTGGAGAAAGCAGAGTGGTATAAAAGAATAAAGAAAAGTACTTATTCTACCCCTATTCTAATTCGAACTGAATCATCCTTTGGAGAAAAGGACATCTTCAGCATTGTACGTAGAATGGATTATTATAGGGATCAAAATCATGTTGAGAAAGTACTAAAAATTGATTTGCGTCCACAAGCTATTGAGCAAATTTTCTCAAATTTAAATGTAGATGGCGATTTGTATTTAATAGAAAAGAGTAAGAGGAGCGTTGAATATACAACCCATCCGAATATGGAATGGCAATATACAGAAATTATATATGATCAATTTAATTTGCCTAAAGGGACCATCGTCATAAAAAAGGATTTTACAGATGATACTCTTCTTGGACAATGGAGTGTCATTGCAGAGATTCCAGATATAGAAGTGTTCAAGGAAGTGAAAGAATCTTCTAATTTTGTTATTTTATTAGCTAGTTTAATTATAATTCCACCAACGTTAGTTATTGTATGGATTACTAGATCTATTACTGTTAGACTCATGTTAATTTTAAAACATATCAATAAAGTGAAAACACAGAACTTTGAAATCATTCCTGATATTAAAGCACGTGATGAAATTGGTCAACTCTCAATTCAATTTAACCGAATGACATTAACTATAAAAAGTTTAATTGATGATGTGTATAAAGCTGACATTCAAAAGAAAAATTTAGAACTGCAGCAAAGACAAGCACAATTGAATGCGCTTCATAGTCAAATAAATCCACACTTTTTATTTAATGCATTGGAAACGATTCGTATGAGAAGTTTGATGAAAGATGAGAAGGAAACAGCCAATATTATTCAAAACATGGCCAAGATGTTAAGAACATCGTTAGTGTGGAAAATGGATAAGGTGACAGTAAAACAAGAACTAGAATTAATTTATTGTTTTTTAGAAATACAGAAATATAGATTCGAACAAAAACTAGACTATCATATTCAAATCGATGATGCGGCTTATGATTGTGCGATTCCCAAAATGACTTATTTAACGTTCATAGAGAATGCTAGTATTCATGGAATAGAACCTCTTAAACATGGGGGAAGGATTGATTTGAAAATCTCTATTGAAGAGAATGAATTAGTGTTTCTTTTGCAAGATAATGGGATGGGTATGAATAAAGAAAAACTTTCACAATTAAATCAATATATGCATTCCAAAAAAGACATGGGGGATCGGGTAGGTATTCAGAACGTGATCTACCGACTAAAGTTATATTACGAAGAACAATTTGAGATGGTCATTGCTAGCGAAGAAGGAAAAGGAACAAGAATTCAAATTCGATTGCCCATTGACAAAGAGATGAAAACCTTAAATGAACATTGTTGAATTACTATATATACTTTTTAAAGTTTTGTATAAAGTTTCATGGGTACTCCACAACTTAACAGAACAGCGTTATACAATGAAGTTGTAAACATTATGATTGAAAGGGGACTAGGTATTATGAAGGTGAAAGCGATTTATTTGTTTTTGGTCCTGATGTTGTTTATAGTTTTCATTGCTGCATGCTCAGAAAGTAGTAGTAATGAGCAAGTAAATAAAACAATATCAAATAATCAAGATGATAAAGAAACTTCAGAAGAGAATGTGACTTTTACATTATTTAATGCAGGGTCTGGATTTAGAGATTTGAACACCAATGAAACGGTGATAGGGAAAATACTAGAGGATCAAACTGGTGTTAACTTTGAAATGGAATTTTTGGTTGGAGACATCAATACAAAAGTTGGTACAATGATTGCGGCTAACGAATTTCCTGATGTTGTGATTCCAGATAGTGCCATTGATAAATTTTTAGATGCAGGGGCCTTTATTCCTTTAAATGATTTAATAGCTGAGCATGGACCGAACATACAAAGAGTTTATGGATCCTATTACGAGTTAATGAAGCAGGAAGATGGAAATATTTATTTCTTACCCTTTGAAGCTATAGTGGGTGAACGTGTTCCAAGTCCTAATGTTGATCAAAGTGCTTTCTGGATACAGCGTCGTGTTCTAAAGGAATTCGGCTATCCCAAAATAAAAACATTAGATCAGTATTTTCAATTAATAGAAGATTATGAAGTGATACATAAAGATGAAGATCTAACAGGATTTATTAGTTTAACACATGACTGGAGGTTTTTTGTTTTAGTAAACCCGGCGAATCATTTGGCTGGATTCCCAAATGATGGTGGGGTAATGGTTGACATGGAAACCTATGAAGCAACTGTTTACGCAGATAAGGAAGATTCTACTAAGCGTTGGCTTCAAAAATTAAATGAAATGAATGCCAAAGGGTTGTATGACAAATCTTCATTCGTTGACAACTATGATCAGTATCTAGCGAAAATTTCATCTGGAAAAATATTAGGATTTTTTGATTATGGTTGGCAGGTAAGACCAGCACTTCAACTTTTAGAGGAAACAGGTAATGATGATCTCCTTTATATGCCCATGCCTATAGTATTTGATGAGGATATTAAAGACCAATACGGTGACTCTCCAGGTTTCGTAGATAATCGTGGAATAGCCATTACTGTCAGTGCAGAAGGCCCTGCTAAAATCATCCAATATTTCGATAACTTTTTAACAGATGAAAATCAAATTTTGTCCAACTGGGGTATTGAAGGAGAAACATTTGAAATCGATGAGAATGGAAGATTTTATAAAACCAAGGAACAAATCGATCAAGAAACAGAAGAATTTAGGGAATCATTTGGTCTTAAATATTTTGAATACTTTTGGCCTCGTTACGGAACAGGTTCTTCTTTATCAGATGGAAATTCGGTTGCTCCTGGGTCTCAGGCGGAAGTCGTGCAATTAGGATATACAGAAGGTGATTTAAATTTACTCAAGCAATATGGTGTGAGAACCTTCGCAGAGCTGTTCTCAGACACAGATGAGAGACCTTGGTTCCCAGCATGGAGTGTTCAGGTGGAACAAGGTTCACCAGAGCAAATTTTTGGCACAAGATCGGATGAACTTCAGAGGAGATATTTCCCTAAGCTTGTGCTTTCTAACCCTAGTGAATTTGAAGATGTTTGGAATGAATATGTGACAGAATTTAGAAAACTTGATGTTGAGGGTTATGAGAATTTTATGACAGAAGAAATAAAGAAGAAGGTTGATCGCGCAAAAGGAAATTAAATTCATGATAATTGAATTACGATGTCTTTAAATGACATTTTCTACTTGAGACAGCTCTTTTTCAAAAATAGAAAAAGGAAAATATCGATAACTAGTACAAGGAGAGCTAAAAATGATAGAGGCAAAAACATACATTTATAAAAACTCTAGAGTATATCGTAAAAAGTGAATTAATTTTAGAATTTTAAAATCAAATAAGTGAACTTTACCACAGATTTGTTGGAATATAATTCATATAAGTTGGAAATCTTTTTCCTTGTTAAAATAAAAAAACTATAGTAATGTTGTATTTGAATTTAATACCGTAACCACTAGGGGTGCAAATGATATTTGCTGAGAGGGGCATTTAGCCTTAACCCTTGTACCTGATCTAGCTAATACTAGCGTAGGGAAGTGGATGGATGAATTGCAATATCTTAGGTGCAAATTTGTCTTAATCCCACTCTACAGCAGAGTGGTTTTTTTATATTTTAAGGCTTTACTGTTACTGGGGTACTTAAGAAAGGCGGGAAAAGAGATGAAATTTACTGAGCAGATAAGAAAAGAAGCGGATGCTATTTGGCAGGCGAGTTTTAAACATCCATTTGTTAAAGGGATTGCTGACGGAACATTATCACTGGATCGTTTTCGTTATTATGTATTACAAGACTCATATTATTTAAGTCATTTTGCTAGAGTCCAATCCATAGCAGCTTCACAAGCGGATGATTTACATACGGTTAGTCGTATGGCATCCCATGCTATTGGAACGAATGAAGCAGAGTTATCACTTCATAAAGCGTTTTTTGTTCAGTTAGATATAACTGAAGAAGAAAAAGAAAACTTCAAACCAGCACCCACGGCTTATGCATATATATCACATATGTACCGTGCAGCTCATACTGGTCATATCGGAGACACGATTGCTGCTTTGTTGCCATGTTATTGGTTGTACTATGAAATTGGCGAAAAGCTCATAGGTTCAACACCGAAGGAACCTATTTATCAGGAATGGATTGCAACCTATGGTGGAGACTGGTTCCGTGAATTAGTTGAAGAGGTCATTCAGTTAGTGGACAATATCGCTGAAAAAGTAACTGAATCAGATCGAGAACGAATGAAAGAGCACTTTATTTTAAGCAGTCAATATGAGTTGATGTTCTGGGAGATGGCTTATCAAAAAGAGACATGGCCAGTTATCATCGAACAAAACGAATTAGGTTAGATAGTCGAACTACAATTCGGGTAGAATAATATAACTAGGAGATGAATGGAATGAGTAGTAAAGGTTTAAAGTTAACAGATATTTTAGTTACAATAGTCATTGCTGTTGTATTTGGTATTGTTTATAGAGTATGGGGATCAGTTTATGATTTTTTTGCTTTACCTGGATTACATTTAGAACAATTATCTTATGGTATGTGGTATATTGCTGCAACGGTTGCTTTTCTAATTATTCGTAAACCGGGTGTGGCCATCATTGCCGAAATGGCAGCTGCTACTGCTGAAATGGTAATGGCATCACAATATGGGGTAGATACACTGATTTACGGATTTGTTCAAGGTTTGGCTGTAGAGCTAGTACTGCTGGCAACATTATACAAACGCAGCGGTCTGATCGTGATGTCCATTGCTGGTGCCGCAGCAGCAGCTTCATCTTTTATCATCGATTACTTTAAAGGATATCTTGCTGATCTTACGGCTTGGAATTTAACTTTGCAAATTGTATTGAGAGTGATTAGTGGAATTATCATTACAGGTGTATTTGCTTATTATCTTGTAAAAGCTTTGGAAAGAACAGGTATAACCAATTTGGTTCGTCCTGCGTCAAAAGAAGATTATGATGCATTGGATAAGTAATTTTGTCCATGTATATCTTATTAAACATCGGTAAGTCAGATGGTCACGTGATACGATCTGATTTACCGATCTGTCTATAGAAGTATGGGATATTGAATGCAACAAATAGTCATATTGAATGAGGTGTCTATATTGTCACAGATCGTTGCAGGAGTGGAAAAGCTGCGCTTAAAATTTACTGGGAGCTCATCTTTGTTGTTTAAAGACGTCTCCTCTTTGATTTATGCAGGGGAGAAGGTTCTTATATTAGGTCCCTCTGGGTGCGGGAAATCTACCTTATTACAAATATTATCGGGACTCATTCCTCATTCTATTGAGGCACCAATGAAAGCAGAGAGTGTGACAGTTCCACGTTCTTGGGGATATGTGTTTCAAGACCCGGACACCCAATATTGCATGCCATATGTAGATGAGGAAATAGCCTTTGTATTGGAGAATCTACGTGTTCCACGTCATGAGATGCCTGCCTTAATACGTAAATATGTTGAAATGGTAGGACTGGCTATTGAGGATATGCATACGTCGATTCAATCGTTATCGGGTGGAATGAAACAAAGGTTGTCCATTGCATCCGTGATGGCATTGCAGCCGGAGGTTCTTTTTTTAGATGAACCTACAGCTATGCTTGACCCCGAAGGCACAGAACAAGTATGGGAAACGATTAAAGAGGTCGCTCAAGATCAAACTGTTTTGATCGTTGAGCATAAGATCGAACATGTACTGGATTTTATAGAACGGATTATACTGTTTAATGAACAGGGTGAAATTATTGCAGACGGTCCTAAAGACCAAATTTTATCTGCCCATAAACAGCAGTTAATTGCACAAGGGATTTGGTATCCTGGTGTTTGGGAAGATTACGTTCATCGAGCGCAAAGGCAATCATATATCGATCTGCAGCATAAATATCATCAAAATGAGTGGATGCTTTCTATATCCGACTTCAAAGGGTTTCGCGGAAATGACATAAAGCTTCATGTTGAACAAGCACAGTTATTTCCTGGAGAATGGATTGCTATTGTCGGAAAAAATGGGGCAGGCAAAAGCACTTTACTTCACTCTTTAATGCAGCTAATAAAAACAACAGGTGAGTATATGATCGAAAAGCAACCGATTGTAGAGATCGATAAATTGACGGATCATCTCACGTTCGTTTTTCAGAATCCTGAATTTCAATTTGTTACGAATTCAGTTTATGATGAAATTGCTTATTCCTTAAGAATAGATGAGATGGGTGAACAGCAAATTGAGGAAATAGTAAACCGCTTGATAGCGCAGTTTCGTTTGCTAGGGCAAACAGAACAGCACCCATATCAACTTTCGATGGGTCAAAAACGCAGGCTTAGCGTTGCGGCTGCAATTGTTAAGGAGCAGAAAATCATCCTGTTGGATGAACCTACTTTCGGTCAGGATGCTAAAAATACATTTGCAATTCTGGAATTAATTGAACATTGGCGTAAACAAGGGACTATAGTACTTATGGCCACACATAGTATGGAGGTTGTTCAATATTTTTCCAACAGAGTATGGTTAATAGAAAATGGGAAATTAGAATTTGACGGCACTTCTGCACAGTATAGAGAGAAATATTTGCAACAACCACTATTAAACAGTAGGTAGGAGGACTTAAAGTGCTTGATCTAAGCTATAAGGAAACTTGGTTGCATAGAACGAATCCTAGTTTTAAATTTATAGTGATGATAGCGTTATTTATCTATGTGTTGTTTATTCATAATCTCAACTTAATGGTAAATATTACGATTTTGACATTACTATTGTATTTATTGTTTTCAGGACATTCTTTCAAACTATTGCTGCTCATCTCCATCCCCTTAGTTTTAATCTTTGTTTCGTCAGCAACCTCTATGGTTTTTTTTGGTAAGGGTGAAACGACTTGGTTTAAATGGGGTTTGATTCATGTTACGGAGGAAAGCTTCTATAGAGGGATTCATATTGGTCTGCGTGCATTAACTTACGCAGGACTTGGCATTGCGTTTTCACTCACTACTCGTCCCGTATATTTGTTTTATTCCTTAATGCAGCAACTTAAGCTTCCCCCTAAATATGCATATAGCTTTTTGGCTGCATTACGAATGCTTCCCATTATGGTCGAGGAGTTCCAAACGATTCGTTATGCGCTGAAGGTTCGGGGTATGCGGCATAAACGAGGCATTAAAGGTATTTATGGAAAGCTTCGCTCCTATGCTATTCCTTTATTAGCTCAAAGCATTCGGCGTGCACACCGAGTAGCGGTAGCTATGGAAGCGAAACGATTTTCACAAGTGAAAAATCGTACATATTATTATAAAATTACTTTTTCAAGGTTTGATATTTTATTTTTACTTTATTTTATAGTTATGCTTTCTGCTGCATATTTCTTGAGTGAGCAATTACCTTATTTTCCAATTATAGATGTGAGGTATGAGTAATACAATGGAAAAAAGTTAATTTTTCATACCTCTATTTCGAGTAAAGCTTTTTTCTGAATTCCCAGTGTGTAGTTGCCACATATGCCAGAATAAATATGGGACAATTAAAATGAAGTTAATTAGCCCCCATGTATGTAACACATCTGTATTAAACCAGGAAGATGCATCCATTGTCATAGGGAATACGTCAAAAGTAGCTCTTAAAACTAGGTGTGCGGCTAATGTATACACTCGAGCAGTGATATATAATTCTGGACGTTTTTTTATAATAGGGTATATTTCTGCTGCTAATAAAATGGTCAATGAACTTGCGAAATAGACAGGGCTTTCTGCATAAACAAAACAGGCATTCCATGAGGTATAAAGGAAATTCCAAGATGCGGTTGTATAAGCAATTAAATCCCCATATTTTGATGTAGTGATTTTCCAAAATTTTGGAGCAAAGGGGATGGTGACACAGAGAAGTAATCCAGTTAAAGCATTAAAATTGTTTCCCATTGTTGCATCTTTTATCGTTGCTTCTAAAATATTAAGAAATAAGATAGCGTAAAAGAACCATAGAAACTGTTCTGATTTTAGGAAGTTCCATATTTTTCCCTTTTTATCTTCATAAACAGCGATACGAGAAAAACCCACAATAATCGTTGGTACTAGAACACTTAAAATTTTAGCCCATCGAAACCATCCCTCAACACCACCAATCATCCAAAGAGGAAAAGTAAACAACATAGCAATCCAAAAATAGGCTGAGAGTTTGTAATGTCTTCGAAAAAAAGAGATGATAAACATTAGAATTCCAAAGTAAATTGGCATTGAAATGACGTGCGGCCAAATTGCAATATTCATATACATTACCTCAAAGTTTCATAATAATAAAAAGCTAGGTAGTTGTATTATCTTTAAGTTTCCATGGGTTTATTCATACTAGTGTAAAAACATGAAATGAAATTAATTTCAATTTTTGTTAAAATAAATAGGAGTGAATTTGTTAGTAGGTGATTTAATGGATAAAGAAAAACTTATAAAAATGATTGAAGTCTCCAAATTATATTATTTATTAGACTATAACCAAAACGATATTGCTAAGAAATTAGGAATTTCGAGACCAACAGTTTCGAGGCTTCTTCAGCAAGCAAAACAAGAAGGAATTGTTGAAATAAAAATTATAGATCCAACGGAAGATATTGAGAATTTGTCCGAAACACTTGAACAAAAGTTCAATCTTAAAAAAGCAATTGTGACTCATGTTCCTCAATACGAAGATGGGATAATTAAAACCTATTTAGGTGAAAAAGCAGCATCTTATTTGCATGAAATTGTTAAAGACGATGACATCATCGGTGTGACATGGGGCACTACGATGCATCATGTAGCCGTTGAACTAAAGCAGGAAGCATTGAAAAATGTGAAAGTTGTCCAATTAAAAGGTAGTGTTAGCCACTCAGAGACGAATACGTATGCAAATGAGATTTTATATCTTTTCGGGAAGGCGTTTGAAACTTCTCCTATTCACTTGCCATTACCAGCTATTGTAGATCATATCGTTGTAAAACAAGCAATGGAAGCGGATAGACATATTAACAAAATTTTAGAATTAGGAAAACAATCCAATATAGCACTATATACTATTGGACCGATTAAGTCTGAGTCTTTGTTATTTAAACTCGGTTACTTCACAGATGAAGACTTAGAAATGATATATTCAAAAGCAGTAGGGGATATTTGCTCTAAGTTTTTTGATAAGGATGGAGAGATCTGCAGCAAAGAATTAAACGCTAGAACACTCGGTATTGAGTTGGAAGAATTAAAGAAAAAAGAATATTCTATATTAGTTGCTGGTGGGGCTCAAAAAGTGGAAGGGATTTACGGAGCGCTCAAAGGTGGTTTTACAAATGTTCTTGTAACAGATCAATTTACGGCTCAATTCCTAATTGATAAGAAATAAAGATTTTGATAACAAAGCGTATTAAAAAAAGGGATATCTCATTCTAATTCAACCTTACAGCTTAAAAGCTGTGAGGTTATTTTTGCATTTTAATTTGATTGGAAATATATTCTTTTACAAATGTTCATTTATATATTTACAAAATTTCATATTCTGTTATAATTCTGTTTGTAGAAGTGATTTGAATATTCATAACTTCCACTTGTGGACAGAGTGTAGACTAAGAAAAATGAGGTGTAGTAGATGAATATTTTATGGGGAATTTTCGGTATTGCTGTTATTTTTGGCATCGCTTTCATATTTTCAAGCAATCGGAAGGCGATTAGCATGAGAACAGTTTTTGGAGGTTTAGCAATACAAATTATTTTAGGTTTTATTATTTTGAAGTTTGAACCTGGTAAGGTGTTTTTAGGGAAATTAACTAATATAGTGAATTCAATTATAAGTTCTGCGGATGATGGGATTAAATTTCTTTTTGGAGGTTTAATTGGGAAAGAGGATATTGGATTCCTTTTTGCGTTTCAAGTACTACCAATCATTATATTTGTTTCAGCCATCGTTTCTATTTTGTACTATGTCGGTATTATGCAGGTGATTATAAGATTCATCGGTGGAGCACTTGCAAAATTGTTAGGTACAAGTAAAACAGAGTCTTTATCTGCGGCAGCTAATATCTTTCTTGGGCAGACAGAAGCACCGCTTGTAGTGAAACCATATTTAGCAAAAATGACTCGTTCAGAGTTATTTGCAATTATGACAGGGGGATTAGCTTCGGTCTCAGGATCGGTGTTAATCGGTTATACATTACTTGGTGTACCATTAGAATATTTACTAGTTGCAAGCTTTTTAGCTGCTCCAGCCGGATTGATTATTGCTAAAATCATGATACCTGAAACAGAGAAATCACAAGTGTCTGATGATATTGACGTCGGTAAAGATACTGAATCCGCTAACGTAATAGACGCAGCCGCTAGAGGTGCGAGTGTGGGGCTGCAATTAGCATTGAATATTGGTGCGATGTTGTTAGCATTTATTGCATTAATCGCTCTATTTAATGGTTTTCTTGGTTGGATAGGAGGGATATTCAACGTTCAGAATTTAACGCTTGAAGGTATTTTAGGATATGTATTCTCCCCAATTGCATTTGCAATAGGTGTTCCGTGGGAAGAGGCAGTACAAGCAGGTGGATATATTGGACAAAAGCTAGTTTTAAATGAATTTGTTGCATATTCTTTCTTTGGACCTGAAATAGAGACATTAACTCCCAAAACAGCGATGATTATTAGTTTTGCGCTTTGTGGATTTGCGAATATTTCTTCCATCGGTATTTTACTTGGTGGACTTGGAGGTTTGGCTCCAAATCGTCGAGGGGATATAGCAAAGCTTGGTTTTAAGGCTGTATTAGCTGGTATGCTTGCATCCTTGTTAAGTGCTGCTGTTGCAGGAATGTTATTTTAAAAATACCCATAAAAGTGAAGTGAGCTTAGATGATTAATCTTTTACTTTTGCGGGACCCTAAACTAACAGATTTTTATCAAAAGCATGAGGAGGATTTTGAGATGAGAATGGTTGATTTGATTGCAAAGAAACGGGATGGACACGAGTTAAGTAAACAAGAAATCAATTTTATTATTGAAGGCTATACTTCTAAAGAAATTCCTGAATACCAAATGTCAGCATTCAGTATGGCGATATTTTTTCAAGGTATGACAAAGAATGAAAGAGTATATTTAACCGATGCCATGGTTAAATCAGGCGATGTGATTGATTTATCAGACATAGATGGAATTAAAGTGGACAAACACAGTACGGGTGGAGTGGGGGATACGACCACACTTGTGCTTGCCCCTCTTGTTGCTGCGGTTGGAGTACCAGTTGCAAAGATGTCAGGACGTGGCCTAGGTCATACTGGGGGTACGATAGATAAACTTGAATCCGTTCCTGGGTTTCACGTTGAATTAAATAACGAAGAGTTTGTTAGACTAGTAAATGAAAATAAAATTGCTGTCATTGGTCAAAGTGCAAATTTAACGCCAGCTGACAAAAGTTTATATGGATTACGTGATGTAACGGCGACAGTTGACTCCATTCCTTTAATTGCAAGCTCTATTATGAGTAAAAAAATTGCCGCTGGTGCGGATGCGATTGTTTTAGATGTTAAAACAGGTGATGGAGCTTTTATGAAAAAGTTAGATGATGCTACAGATTTGGCAGAAGCTATGGTAGATATCGGTATTGGTGTTGGAAGAAATACAATGGCCATTATATCAGACATGAGTCAACCGTTAGGTTTTGCAGTAGGGAATGCGCTAGAGGTGAAGGAAGCCATTGATACATTAGTAGGAAAAGGACCAGCTGATTTACATGAACTTTGTCTGACGTTAGGAAGTTATATGGTAACACTGGCTGGAAAGGCAAGTGACACAAATGAAGCAAGAAAAATGTTAGAAGAAGTGATGGAATCTGGTAAAGCATTGGAAGTATTTAAAACATTTTTGTCATCACAAGGCGGAGATGTTTCAGTGATTGATGATCCAACACAATTGCCTACAGCAAAATATACGATAGAAGTACTGGCAAAAAAAGCAGGATATATTTCTAAAATTACAGCAGACCAAATCGGTATAGCTGCTATGTTGCTTGGAGCAGGCAGAAAAACAAAAGAATCTGCAATTGACTTAGCAGTAGGGTTAGTGCTAAAGAAAAAAATTGGGGATCATGTAGATATCAATGAATCTTTAGTGACCATCCATTCTAACTCTAAGGATGTAGAAGAAGTGATTCACCTAATACAAGATGCCTATTCCATTGTAGATGAACAAGTGGAAGCACCAACTTTAATATATAAAGAAGTTGTCAATTCGAAGACAACGAAATTTTAAAATAATAGAAAAAGAGGACATGAAAATGAATAAAAAATTAGCAAAAATGATTGATCACACTGCTTTACACCCAACAACGACTAAATCACAAATAGAAAAGTTATGTCATGAAGCGAATGAATATCAATTTGCATCCGTTTGTGTTAATCCAACTTGGGTTGAAACGGCAAGTCAATTACTGAAAGAAACAGGTGTTGATATTTGTACAGTAATAGGGTTTCCATTAGGAGCTAATACACCAGAAACAAAAGCATTTGAAACAAAAAATGCTATTGAAAATGGTGCTACAGAAGTAGATATGGTCATTAATATAGGGGCTCTAAAAGATAAAAACGATTCATTAGTAGAAAAAGACATTCGTGCTGTAGTAGAAGCAGCTAAAGGAAAAGCATTAACAAAAGTTATTATTGAAACATGTTTATTAACTGATGAAGAAAAAGAACGTGCTTGCCAACTTTCTGTAAAAGCAGGTGCAGATTTTGTGAAAACTTCAACAGGATTTTCAACAGGTGGAGCAACAGTAGAGGATATTTCATTAATGAGAAAAACAGTAGGACCTGATGTAGGGGTTAAAGCCTCTGGAGGAGTTCGAAGTTTACAAGATGCAGAAGCGATGATTAATGCGGGTGCAACTCGAATTGGAGCAAGCTCTGGGGTAGCGATCGTACAAGGGGAAATTTCAAACAGTTCATATTAATTTGAAAAGGGTGACAATAATGAAAGAACTTATATTAAGTTTATTAGCAGGTATGATTATTGGAATAGTGTTTAAAGCGATAAAACTTCCACTGCCAGCACCACCTGTTTTAGCAGGGGTAGTCGGTGTTGGAGGAGTTTATTTAGGTGGGGTCGTAGCTACACACATATTTAAATATTTTACAGCTTAGAATTCCTGTTCATGATTGAAAATAGATTTTAAATAAGACTGCCAAAAATTTTGGTAGTCTTATTTTATTTTCACAGCTCAGCTTATGTTTATTTACAATTTTAGTATATACTTGAATAAGAAGATGATGATAAAAATGTGGAAGCACTTATATCATTGCTAAAATTGTATACATTTATGAATACAATGATATCTATAAGGAGAATCATTATGTTATCTTTTTATTTAACCATCTTATTAGCCGTACTGATCGTTATCTTCTTTTTCTTATTCTATCCACCTTTTGGGAGAAAGCCTTCTAGAGTAGAAGTTAACAAATATACTGCATCTAAAAACTACAATAACAAAAAATTTCTAAATCCAACATCTACTTCAATGAAAATGAACGTAGAGGAGTCCATCTCTTTAATAAAAGACTATTTAATAAAAAAACCGAACAGAAAACCAGCAAACTCCTTACCTATTGAAACAAACCAACTGATTAACAATTCAAAGGCTAAAGTTATTTGGTTTGGTCATTCTGCTGTTTTAATAGAAATTGAAGGGAAGACATTATTTTTAGATCCAATGTTGGGAAAAGCACCTACGCCATTCCCTATGTTTGCAGGAAAACGTTACAGTGAAAAAATACCGATAGAAATTCGAAATCTCCCTTTTATTGATGCCATTCTTCTTTCACATGATCATTATGATCACTTAGATTATGGATCTATAAGAAAACTTAAGAATAAGGTAGGAATGTTCTATGCTCCACTTGGAGTAGGGAGTCATTTAGTACACTGGGGAGTAGCTAAAGAAAAAATCCATGAAATGGATTGGTGGGAAGAAATACAATTTGATAACCTCACTTTTGCTTGTACACCATCTATTCACTTTTCTGGCAGAAGTGTAAATGATCGTAATAAAACTTTATGGTGTTCATGGGTTATAAGTGGAGAAACAACAAATTTATTCTTTAGTGGAGATAGCGGTTTTGGACCTCATTTTGCTCAAATTGGCAAAAAATATGGACCATTTGATCTGACTATGATGGAATGTGGACAATATGATAAGAGATGGTCGGCTATTCACATGACACCAGAAGAAACAGTTCAGGCTCAAATAGATGTAAATGGGAAAATGTTGATTCCGATTCATTGGGCAGCCTTTACATTATCATTACATGAATGGACGGATCCAATTGTCAGGGTGACAAAAGAAGCCATAAAGAGAAAAGTGAAGATTTCGACTCCAAGAATAGGAGAAGCCGTATACATTCATTCTGATGAATATCCAGACTATAAGTGGTGGATTTAATCCAGGGTTCCAATTGATAGCCTGAACACCCCATGAATTCTTTAGACTAGTTTCCTGTGTAAACCATACTCTTTCTAATATTCTCTGAAACCATAACTACATCAGTAGTAATTGATGCTGATTGATGCTCTTGATCAATGCACTCTTCCCAAAACTCCATATGTTTTTTAATCATTTCATTTTTCTTGCTTACTTCATCCTCAGTAAGTTCTATATCTATTTCACCATTACCTTGAACTGCATACCAATATAGATATTCTCCTTCGTCACTTTTTTCGCGGAACATAGTTTCAATATATAAATTTTCATTTTTTAAAATAAGAAGTACTTTATCCATATTTTGATTTAGTAACTCCATCCACTCATCTACTCGTTTTGTTTTTCCATCTTTTATTCGATATTTATTTAATCTTACATTCATATGAATGAACCTCCTAATTTTAATTTTACTCATATTAATATATCACTTATAATATAAACCTTTAAAACAATTTCATAAAATCCGATAATATAAATAGTGGCATTTATATTTATAAAGGAGTTTATAGATGAATAAAATATATAAAATTACTACAATTCTAATTGCCTTTTTAGTTGCTATTGTTTTTACTTATATCATAACGAATTCAATGACAAGCACAGAAATAAATAGTCAAGTTGATGGTCCTCAAATTGAACTGCTAGATTTAAATGAATCTCCTTTTACTATTCATTTTAATGAGAAACCAACCGTTTTATTATTTTTCACCTCATGGTGTCCGTATTGTAATGAAGATGCTCCAAAAATGGTAGAACTTTATGAAAAATATAAAGACGAAGTTAACGTTTATGGTATAAATCTAATCTATCAGGATGATATACTAGATGTGAAGAATTATATAGACGAGCATCAAATTCAGTATCCAATTCTTCTTGATAAAACAGGTGAGCATTATAAGATTTATGGTGATTTTGGATTTCCTGTACTACACTTTATTGGTCAAAAAGGAAACACCATTGATTCTATTATAGGATCAACAGATATTGAATATATAGAGGAATCTTTTAAATATTTAATTAAAAATTCATGAACTGCCCAAATTACCTCACTTCATTCATTTGAAGTGGGGCATCTTAGATGATACCTTTAAGGAGAAACTGAGTCTGAATTGAAGGTGAGAAATTATCAACGTTTGATCCTCATTTTCTCATTGCATTTTTCAATTGCTTTTTCAGTTGATTGTATTAACAAATCATCATTTTTATCCTCTCGAATACTAAGCGCTTTTAAAAAATATTTTAATGCTTCATCTAGTTGTCTCTGATCAAACAAACATTTCCCATAATGCTGGTATACAAAATCTTTATAGTTTATATATTTAGTGTCATTTTCAACCATTATTACTAATTCATTAAACATTTGGTTTGCTTTTTCATAATCTTTATTCCAGTGATATACGTGTGAGAGCCTTAATTGATTTACAAAAAGGCCTAGTTGGTCATTTACTTGTTGATAACATTTAATTGCTTTAACTAAATAATGTTCGGCCTCTTGTAGATGATCAACAATTCGTAAATAAGTACCGATATTTCCTAATAGTTTAGCTTGGTTTAATATATTCTCTCCAATTGTTAGTTTATCTTTTAAATATTGAATGCCTTTTAACATTTCATCTCTACTTTCAGGATGTTCTCGTAAACTATCGTCGTCGAATGTGTAATTCATATTATAAGGGATGTTCATTATATCTCTCCATTCTACAAGAGTGGTATGTATCTAATAATTTTTTTAAGATCAAAGGATTTTCAATACTTACATAGAATATATATCATAATACCCAATTTTAACAAACAATCCCATCCTATTATTAAAGCGCTTACTTAGGTAAAAATGGTTAATAAACCCTATAAATCACTGTACAACCAAAATTACATATATCTTATTTGGTCCTAATTATTTGAATATTCTTAATATATAAAAATATAAACTTTATTCTATAGTGGGAAGGTGAGATAAACATGTCAGCCTTATTAGAAGTGAAAAATTTAAAAACACATTTTTTTAGAAAAAAACAAACAATTCCTGCTGTGGATGGTGTTGATCTAACCATCAAAAAAGGGGAGACAGTTGCGTTAGTTGGTGAATCTGGTTCAGGAAAAAGTATAACATCCCTTTCAATTATGAGGCTTGTCCCAAGTCCAGGTGGGGAAATAGTTGATGGTCAAGTACTTTATAATGGAACAGATTTAGTAGAATTACCAGAAAAGGAATTGTTGAAAATTCGTGGAAATGAAATTTCAATGATATTTCAGGAACCGATGACATCATTAAATCCCGTTTTAACGATTGGTCAACAAATAATAGAGGTATTAATTTATCATCAAAAGATGTCAAAATCTAAAGCAAAGCAAAAGGCAATAGAATTGTTAGAGATGGTTGGTTTTTCCCGGGCTGCAGAAATGATTAATGATTATCCTCATAGACTATCAGGAGGAATGAGACAAAGAGTAATGATTGCAATGGCAATGAGTTGTAGTCCCAAGCTGTTAATAGCTGACGAGCCTACGACTGCTCTTGATGTTACTATTCAGGCCCAAATATTAGATATTATGAAACAGCTAAGTAAAAAATTCGGCACTTCTATTTTACTGATTACACATGATTTAGGTGTTGTATCTGAAATAGCAGATAGAATCGTAGTGATGTATTGTGGTCAAGTTGTAGAAGAGGCATCTGTAGATGATTTATTTGGAGATCCGCTTCATCCTTATTCAGAAGGTCTTATTGAATCCGTTCCATCTATCGATGGAGAGGTTTCTAGATTACAATCGATTGAAGGAAATGTTCCTCCCCCTGAGAATTTACCACAGGGTTGCCGCTTTGCTCCTCGGTGCCCAAAGGCATTTGATCGTTGCTTTCAAGAAATGCCTACACTATCAGAAAAACTCTCTCGCTCTGTGCGCTGTTTTTTATATGAAAAAGAGGGGGGAAGATAATGAGTATACAAGCAGAAAAAAGACTATCAACTAACATTAATGATACAACTACAATACTTGAAGTACATAAACTAAAAAAACATTTTCCAATTAAAAGTGGAATATTACAAAAAACATCAGGTCATATCAGAGCAGTAGATGGTATAAGTTTTTCTATTAAAAAGGGGGAGACGATTGGTATAGTTGGGGAGTCTGGATGTGGGAAATCTACAATTGGACGAACAATCATTAGGTTATATGAACCTACCGATGGTCAAATCATTTTTAAAGGTCAAGATATTTCCCATTTACGGGAAGCTGAACTAAGACAAAGTGTTCGTAAAAATATCCAAATGATATTTCAAGATCCATTTGCTTCGTTAAATCCAAGAAAAACACTTCGTTCAATCTTAAAAGAACCTTTAAACGTCCATAAAAAGTATAGTGGCAAAGAACGCGATGAACATGTTGGTTTGCTTTTAGAAAAAGTGGGTTTAAATGCTTCCTTTATCAATCGATACCCTCATGAATTTTCTGGGGGACAACGGCAACGTATTGGTATTGCTCGTGCTTTAGCGCTTCATCCAGAGTTAATTATCGCCGACGAAGCAGTTTCGGCCTTGGATGTTTCTATTCAAGCACAAATTATTAATTTGATGGAAGACCTGCAAGAAGAGTTTGGATTAACCTATATTTTTATTTCACACGATTTAAGTGTTGTTAGGCATATTAGTGACAGAGTTGGCGTAATGTATTTAGGGAATCTTATGGAATTAGCTCCTAAACAAGATTTATATACAGAACCGCTCCATCCATATACACAAGCGTTACTTTCTGCAGTACCAATTCCACGGAAAAAAGGAGCTGTGCAACGGGAACGTATCGTTTTAGAGGGGGATTTGCCAAGTCCAGCAAATCCACCGAGTGGGTGTGTATTTCATACAAGGTGCTCGGCGGCAACGGGGGAATGTAAGCAGATCATTCCGCAATTTAAAGAAATGAAAAAAGAACATTATGTTGCTTGCCATTTGTATAAGTGAGTGTTTATAGAGGAAGACAAAATTGATGGAATTTATCCCCGAAGATTTTGAACCTCCTCTCATAAATATATTTATTTTTAAAAGTCTTATAGAAAGGGGGGAAGAAAGAAAAAGGTCATGTCTATGAAGCTTATTATTCATATATCTTTAATTAATTTAAGGGGGAGTTAGATCGTGAAATTAAAAAAAGTAACATGGCTTTTATTATGCCTTACATTAGTTTTTTCAGTATTTGTGTCAGCGTGTAGTACAAATGAACCAACTTCTGGGGATGATCCTGAAACAAATGAAGAACAGACTAATGAAGAACAAACAAATGAAGAACAGGCAAGTGGTGACCCGCAATATGGTGGGACATTGATTATGGGTTCAATAGGTGCTCCAACATTATTTAATCCACTATATTCAACAGATACTGCTAGTTCAGATATTGAAGATTTAATTTTTTCAGGACCTGTTAGTTCAGATACAAGTTTTGAAGTTGAATATGACTTAGCAAAAGATATTCAAACCTCGGAGGACGGTTTAACGTATACGGTTATCCTTCGAGACGATGTAACTTTCCATGATGGAGAACCAATGACTGCGGATGACTTAGTATTTACGTACAGCATCCCTATTAGTGAAGAGTATGTTGGAGAACGTGCTTCTAATTTTGAAATGATAGATACCATTACAAAAATTGATGAATATACCGTTGAGTTTAGGTTAAAACAAAAGGATGCAACATTTCTACCTACTACTTTAAGTTATGATATTTTACCTGAACATATACTAAAAGATGTACCCATTGCTGATTTAGGTGAAAATGAGTTTAATACGAAAACGCCAATTGGAACAGGACCGTTTAAATTTGAAGAGTGGAAAGACGGTCAATATGTAAAAGTAGTTCGTAACGACGATTACTACCAAGGAAAACCTTATCTTGATGCGATTATTTACAAAATTGTTCCAGATGCTAACGCACTAATTGCTCAGCTACAAGCAGGTGACGTTGATTATTTCCCAGGAGTTCCTGGAAGTGATATTGCAACGGTTAAAGAATGGGCAACTGAAGCAGGAGTGAAAATTGAATCAGGTCTTTCTTTAGCTTATACCTATTTAGGTTATAACCAAAAAAATGAGCTGTTCCAAGACAAAAAAGTTCGTCAAGCTCTGACGCATGCGATTGATCGTGAAGGAATTATTTTGGGAGTATTGAATGGAGATGGTGAGGTAGCAAATGTTCCAGAAAGTCCACTTTCTTGGGCATATAATAGTGAAGTTCCAGTATTTGAATATGATGTAAACAAAGCCAAGCAATTATTAGAAGAAGTTGGATGGGCAGATACGGATAATGATGGAATTTTAGATAAAGACGGCAAAAAATTTGCATTTGAAATTAAAACGAATCAAGGAAATAAAATTCGTGAAGATATCGTTGTTATTTTACAACAACAGTTGAAAGAAATTGGCATTGAAGTAACTCCAAATATTATGGAGTGGAGTGCATATATAGAAGCCATTTCTGCACCGAATTGGGATTATGATGCATTAGTTTTAGGCTGGGCGTTATCAACATTCCCAGACCAATATGATATTTTCCATTCAAGTCAAAGAGAAGAAGGACTTAACTTTGTATGGTATTCTAATCCAGAAGCTGACACATTAATAGAGGAAGCAAGACAAATTATTGATAGAGATGAGTATAAACAAGCTTATGGTGATATTTATAAAATTATTGCAGAAGATCAACCATATACATTTTTATATTATCCAAATACACATCAGGCAATACCAGAAAATCTAGAAGGTTATACGTTCCACGCAAGGAATGATATTTATCATCCACATGAATGGTGGTTAAAACAAGAATAGATAATTTAGTAGAAAAGGGATGGGTTATCCCCTCCCTTTTCTTTTTAGTTGGAAGTAGAGCTTTATATAAAATACCTAGTATTATAGAAATTTTAAAAAGAAGTAAAAAAAGAAGGGGGTTGCAAGATGACAACGTATATTATCCGTAGACTTGTAATGGCTATTCCCTTGTTGTTAGGAATAACGATTATCTCCTTTGCAATTATACAAATGGCTCCAGGAGATCCTACAAGCTTACTGATGGATCCTAACATAAGCCCTGCCGATAGAGCGAAATTCATGGAAAAATATGGATTAAATGATCCTCTTTATATTCAATATTTTAAATGGGTAGGTAACATGTTACAGGGGGATTTTGGAACCTCATTATTGAAAAAAGGTACCTCAGTTACGGAGTTGATCATGAACAGACTACCGAATACCTTATTGTTGATGCTTGTTTCTACGATTTTAGCATTTTTAATTTCTATTCCTTTTGGTATTTATTCTGCTACTAGACCCTATTCAAAAACAGATTATAGTGTTTCAGTGATATCTTTTTTGGGACTAGCAACTCCAAACTTTTGGTTAGGTTTAATGTTAATTATGTTTTTCTCAGTCAAACTAGGCTGGTTTCCTACCGGTGGTGTATCAACTCTAGGTGCTCCTTTTAATTTGTGGGATCGCATTCATCATTTAATATTACCAGCATTTGTGTTAGCGTCTGCTGATATGGCTACATTAACACGTCATACACGATCAAGTATGCTTGATGTAACGAAACAAGATTATATGAGAACAGCGAGGGCAAAAGGTTTCAAGGAACGAACAGTGATTTACAAACATGGTCTTCGAAATGGATTAACTCCTATAATAACAATCTTTGGTATTTTGCTACCGACATTTATCGGTGGATCTGTCATCGTTGAAACTGTATTTTCATGGCCAGGTATTGGAAGACTTTTTATTGAATCTGCATTTTCCAGGGACTATCCAGTCATTATGGGATTAACCGTATTGTCATCAGTGTTCGTTGTATTAGGAAACATCATTGCCGATATATTATATGCAATCACTGATCCGCGGGTTGAATATTAAAGGGGGGAAAGTATATGTCACAAATCAATACAGTACCTGAAACAACAAAACAACAACTTATGAACCCCAATCTTAAACATAAACCAGATACCATGTCAAAAATAATCGTGCGGAAGTTTTTGAAGAATAGACTTGCAGTTTTTGGAGCTATTGTATTGTGTTTGATCATTTTAGCATCTATATTTGCTCCATGGTTAACTCCATATACTTATGAAGAACAGAACCTTGTAAATAAGCTGCAGCCTCCAAGTGGGGATCATTTATTGGGTACAGATAAGTTTGGAAGAGATATATTAACAAGGATTTTATTCGGGGCAAGGATATCATTATTTGTTGGTTTTGCATCTATTGCAGGAGCCATAACGATAGGAACTGTTGTAGGGGCTACTGCTGGTTATTTTGGAGGGTGGATTGACTCCATATTAATGAGATTTGTTGATACGCTCTATGCCATCCCAACTATTTTTTTATTAATAACGTTAGTCACGATCTTTCAACCAGGTGTGGATAAGTTAATTTTAATTTTTATTACAACGAGTTGGATGACAACGGCTAGGTTAGTACGAGGAGAGATTCTTTCATTAAGAAGCAGAGAGTTTGTGTTGTCTGCTAAAACAGTTGGAGCAAAAAGTGGATCGATTATTTTTTCACATATTTTACCAAATGCAATAGGACCGATTATTGTCGCGGCTACTATAGGAGTAGGGGGTCTCATATTAGCTGAGGCGGGACTTAGTTATTTAGGTTTAGGAATTCAGCCTCCAATCCCAAGTTGGGGGAATATGCTGCAAGATGCCCAAAACTACACGATTATGTTAAAAGCATGGTGGTATCCCACATTCCCAGGGCTAATGATATTAATTACGGTTTTAAGTTTTAACTTTGTAGGTGATGGCTTGCGTGATGCCTTTGATCCAAAAGTGAATGAGTAGAAAAACGCCAATAACTAATATGGTCTATCTGAATAGATAGACCATAAATTTATTCCACCCTCTTACATCCAAATAACCCCGAATATACCTAAACTGCCTAAAATAAAATATCTATGAGCGGCCACCCCAAAATAATAGACACCCCCCATAAAAAACTATGATAGAATAGATTTAATAATTTATATACTATGCTATGAATTATTTCGAACTGCTCCCCGTATTTTGGATACATCTCATCTAATCGCATAATCAATCCAGTCTTATAATATAATTTGTTTTTTATTCATTCTATTGACTTCAACATAATAAATTATACATAGATAAATATCGCAATTTCATTTATGAAAACGTTTTCATCTTAACAGTTGTCAAAAGTATGCGATGTCATTAAGAAAAAACATACTATTCATATAGAAATCAAAGGATTTTATTGTGATCTTTGTGAAAGGGGTGATGAAGATGTGATATCAAAGTGAATACTTTATATTTGTTTTGGATGCATAAAAAACATGAAAAGGAGGATTTTGAATTGAAAAAAGTAGGTCTTTTATTTTTATCCATTTGTTTAGTTTTCTCAATATTTCCTATGATGTCATTTGGATTCAATGGGGAGGTACAAGTAGGTTCTGGTAGTTATACAACCATATTACCCCTAGAAGAGGATAGACCACCGGAGTGGGGTCTTCAACCTGATCAACTAGCATATCCAGAACCGCAACCTGATATTTCATCCAATGTAACGGGTCCTGATGCTCCATCATGGAAACCAACTCCAACTAGTGATTGGTGGACAAACATGAACTGGGATACGTTTGGCAACTCACAGTATCCGCATCCATTAGCGATGAAGCCTAAGGAAGGAGGTTTGCAAATTTATTACGGAGGTAGATCAAAAATAGTAGGTATACCTGGACCTACAGAAATCAATCCAGTCATTTATCCAGAGCAATCAACCGTAATGGCGGATCTACCTACAGGTACCAGTAATGATTTTGTGTTAGGTCATTCAAATGTTGATCATTTTCCAGAAGCAAGAACAGGTGGTTATAGTGATTGGTTTGTTACGGCTGATTTCTATAATGGTAGTACTGGAATGAGTGTTAGTTATGGTCATGGTTCACCCTATGTATATGCGGAATATGAAGGCGGCAATCCCTCTCTAGACTTTCATACAGTTCCAGAATTATTTATTGGTTCTGAAAACGACGCAATGATCGGAGTCATAGCGAATGGAAATTATTATGGATTATTCGGTCCAACAGGTTCTACATGGTCAGGTATCGGTACAACAACGTTAGTCAATAATTTACCAGCAGAAAAAAACTATTTTTCTCTTGTATTACTTCCTGATGTGAAAAAAAGAGATGAAGCGATCGCTGCTTTCGACCAAATGAAATCCTTTGCATATTCTTTTATTACGGATACAACAGTGAATTGGTCTTATGATGAAGTTCAAAGTAAAGTATATACAAACTATTCATTTACGGTCACTCCAAAAGAAGCAGGTGCACCAACCGAAACATTAATGGCACTGTATGCTACGCAATGGAGAGGATTGGATGCGGGTTTTACAGGTTATACTTATGATTCCATGCAAGGTCAATTAAAAACATTGATTGGCAACTCATTTACAACTGAGGATAGGTATACTGGTATACTACCATCTTTACCTTATTTGGGAGATTTAAGTGAAGAAAATATGAATCAATTGAAGTTCTATTTAGAAGAAGAGATCAATCGTCACTTCCCTAACCCTGATGATCCTTTATCCATACCAGGGATTGTAAATACCTATTTTACAGGGAAAGAGATGACGAGGTTAACGACTTTATTTAGTCTTGCAGAGGATTTGGCAAGTAGAGTGAGTGAACCAACCGATAAAAGTGATTTTGAGGATTTAGCAGCAATTGCTCTGGAAAAAGCAAAGTTTATGGTTACAGATTGGTTAACGGCATCGGATGAAAATGGAAATCTAGATAATCAAGAGTTCTTTTATTATAACGATACATGGGGGGCTATGCTTGGATATAGAGAAGGATTCTGGAGTGCTCAGCATATTACAGATCATCATTTTCATTATGGTTATTTCATAAAAGCGGCTGCTGAAATTGCTAGAGCAGATGAACAGTTTTTAGAAGATTATGGAGACATGGTGAACCTAATCATTCGAAATGTTGCTTCACCTGATCGAGATGATCCGATGTTCCCGTTTTTAAGAAATTTTGATCCGTATGCTGGACACTCATGGGCAGATGGTAAAGCAGCATTCGGTTCAGGCAATAACCAAGAGTCTGTTTCTGAAGCAATTAATGCGTGGACAGGCGTTGTTTTGTGGGGTGAGTTACTATCCACATTACCTGGAAGAGAAGCAGAAGGTGAAGAAATTAGAGATTTAGGTATTTATTTATACACTTCTGAAGTAGATGCATCCAATGAATATTATTTTGATTTGAATCAAGATATTTATCCAGAGGAATGGGATCAAGTGGCAACTACGATTGTATGGGGTGGCAAAGTAGATAATGCTACTTTTTGGACAAAAAACCCTGCGCAAAGACACGCTATTCTTTGGTTGCCGTTCCATGGAGGTTCCTTTTATTTAGGTCATGATACAGATTATGTATTAAACAATTATAACAGCTTACAGGATGAGCTTCCTTTATTTGAAGTATGGGGTCGGGCTGAGGAAGCTGGAAACCCATTGTATGATTATGATGTTGAACAATATTGGGATGATCTACAGTGGATGTATCTAGCTTTAGCAGATCCGGATCAGGCGTTGCAATTAATGAATAATGCCATTGCAAGTTCACCAGATGGATTGTTTGAAGTTGAGGAAGGAAACTCAGCAGCCTTTACGTTTAGTTGGATTCACTCTTTAGTTAATGTGGGCTCTGTGGATGAAACCGTACAGGCCGATTATCCATTTTATACGGTATTTAAATCGGATAATGGAGATAAAACTTATGTGGTTTACAATATGACGAATGAAATTAAAATCGTAAACTTCTCCGACGGACAACAGATCACTGTCGCACCAAAGAGTTTTAATACTGATCAGGGAGTGTACATTCCAGATACAAGCCCACCGTCTGTGCCAGTAGGGCTCAGTGAAAAAAGAACAGCTTCAAATTATGTGACATTGGAGTGGCAGCCTTCCACAGATGATCGAGGAGTTGTTGGATATGATATATTTGTAAACGGCAGTTATGTGGACTCTTCAACGGAAGCAGAAGCACAAATAACAGGATTAACTCCAACAACAACATATACCTTTACAGTAAAAGCAAGGGATATGGACACCATCTCGGGAGAAAGTGCTCCTCTACATGTATCGACAACGATTATAGATACGGAAGCACCTTCTGTCCCAACGGGTATAACAAGTATTGAGGAAACTGATTCATCTATCCATCTAGATTGGAATGATTCCTCGGATAATATCTTAACCGTGGAATATGATGTTTATCGTGATGGAATAAAAGTGGCAACTACAGAGGGTTCAAATTTTAAAGACGTTGGTTTAGAGCCATTAACATTTTATGCTTACCAAATTGTTGCACGAGATGCTGAAGGGAATGAATCAGCGAGAAGTGAAGAGACTGCTCTACGTTCTGGTTTTGAATCTGGTCCAGCATACACACAAAAAATTATTGAAACCACACCAACTAGAGCAACTTTTATAGTTGAACCTTATGCAAGTCTTGATGAAGTGATTTTATTAATTCAAGAAAATAACATCGAAGTTGGATATAACTTAATTAAAGATGCAGATGGTGTCTTTCAAACAACCATTGATGTACCTGAAAATGGAACCTTGACATATAGGTACAATACGATTGATACAGCAGGTGTGGGTATGTTGTCCCAATATTTTAGTTATGTTATGGGACAAAGTCCTGAAGAAGATACGGAAGCACCATCTCCCCCAACAAATTTGAGTACTACAGCAGTAACTGGAACAATGGTGAATTTAACCTGGACAGCGTCTTCAGATAATATGGGAGTCACAGGTTATGATGTTTACAAGGACGGAGTATTTGAAAATAGTACAGTAGGCACTTCACTTTCTGTAACAGGACTAACAGAAAATACAACGTATACGTTTACCGTAGTGGCAAAGGATGGAGCTGGTAATGTATCAACAGAAAGTAATGCAATTCAAGTAACTACAACTGATTCTGGAACTGGAGATGTCATTGTTGAAGACAATTATACCATTGAAATTGTTGAGATTAGTGCTACTTCAGCATTATTTAAATTTACACGTACTTCAGGGGCATCTAATTGGGTAGATTTCCATTATAATATAAATAATGCAGGACAGTTGAGCATAAGAACAACCAACAATGGAGGAAGCTTTGAGTATGAGCTTACCAATTTAAGTTCTGGTGCAATCATTGGATTCAAGTATACGTATGAAGAAGACAATCTTGCAACTGATTCACCTGAGTATCAATATTCATTTGGCTCTGATGGTGGTGAGCCGGATACAATACCGCCTAGTGTTCCAACAAATGTGAGTACAACAGCAGTAGGTGAAACAACAGTAAATTTAATCTGGACAGCGTCTACAGATAATGTAGGGGTAGTGAGTTATGATATTTACAAAGACGGAGTATTTGAGAATAATTCAGCAGGCACATCATATACCGTTATAGGACTAACAGGAGATACAACTTATGCATTTACTATAGTTGCGAAAGATGAAGCAGGCAACGTATCAGCAGCAAGTGATATTCATTCCGTGACAACTAACCTACCAGGTGGCGAAGATGTCATTATTGAGGACGATTATACCATTGAAATTGTAAAAACAAGTGCTACTTCAGCATTATTCAAATTTACACGTAATTCAGCTGCATCGAATTGGGTAGATATTCATTACAAAATAAATCATGCTGATCATTTGAGTGTAAGAGCAGCCAATAATGGCGGAATCTGGGAGTATGAGTTTCATAATTTAAGTGAGGGAACAAATATTGAATTCTGGTATACGTATGAAAAAGATAATCTAGCATATGACTCTCCATCTTATGAATATATTCATTAAAATGATGCACTTATAAATCTACAAGAAATTCTATGTAACCTTGATTTTCTATAAGGATGATTTAACTTAGTATATAGACAGTTGACACTGTGAGTGGTGTTAGCTGTCTCTTTTAAGGTGAAAAACATAATAATGATATATTCATTTACAGCATATTGTTAATTATGGTTGTATTTAGTATCACAATAAGTAGAGGTTGTTCACTTCTAAAGAATATAGTACAATCAATCTAGTTTGATTGTTAACTTGAAATTTAAAATCTAGGTTAACAATTTAATACATATTAAATTAAAAGGTGTATATAGGATGAAAAGTAAGGGTTTATTTATTACGGCAACGGATACAGGTGTGGGAAAAACGGAAGTTGCAGCAGCACTAGCAGCTTTTATAAAAAACAAAAGAAAAATTGAAAATGTCCAATTATGGAAACCTGTGCAATCAGGAGTGGCAATGGGTGACCCAGAAGCAGATAGCTATCGATTATTACATGGAAGTGGACTGAATCAAAAGGAAGAAGATATCGCAACCTATACATTTTCCCAACCTCTAGCACCATGGATCGCAGCAGAGAGGGAAGGCAAAAAGATTAACTTTTTAAAGTTGGTGGAAGAGGGTCGTAACCGCTTGCATCATAGCGATTTTCTCATTACAGAAGGAGCAGGAGGACTCATTGTTCCCATTACTCAAGATAAAACGATAGCTAATTTAGCAAGTGAATTAAAACTTCCAATGCTTCTCGTGGCTAGAGCTGGCTTAGGTACAGTGAACCATACTTGTCTATCTATTTCCTATGCTCATAAAATGGGACTTGAGGTCAAGGGAGTTATTTTAAATGGTTATCAAGATGAAGCTGATCCTTCTCTTGAAGAGAATATCTCTATGATTGAAAAGTTTGGAGGAGTTGAAGTCTTAGGTAAACTACCGTGGATGAACTATCAAAATGAACAAAGGATTAATTGGACATTAAGAAGGAAAAAATGGATTGAAATCATAGATAAACATTTGGATTTAAGGTCTATTTTTGAATGAGAAAAGGTCAACATCTACTAAAATACGATTGAATATAGTACAATCATTTTAGTTTGAATTTTTAACTTGAATTGTATCTTGGAGAGTTAACGTCACATATAATTTGTTCGTTTGAAAAAATATTTACACTCATTACAAGGGAGGAATTATAAATGATTACTACTAAACCAAATTGGAATGAATATGCTGAAAAAGCGATTAATGGTGAGTTATTAACGTTAGAAGAAGGGTTATCTGTACTAGAAGCGGATGATGATGAGTTATTATCCATTATGAACGCTGCATTCCAAGTCAGAAAACATTATTACGGGAAAAAAGTAAAGTTAAATTTAATTATAAATGCCAAAAGTGGCCTATGCCCTGAAGATTGCGGTTATTGCTCTCAGTCCATTGTTTCTGATGCACCTATTGAAAAATATTCGTTGTTAGAAAAAGATACATTAATAGACGGAGCTAAAAAAGCGCAAGAAATGAAGGTAGGTACATATTGTATTGTAGCTAGTGGAAGAGGTCCGTCAGGTAAAGAGTTAGATGAAGTGATTGATGCTGTCAAAGAAATCAAAGATACCATGCCTATGAAAATTTGTGCTTGTTTAGGGATCTTATCTGATGAGCAAGCGGCACGTCTAAAAGATGCGGGTGTAGATCGCTATAATCACAACTTAAATACTAGTAAATCCAATTATGCCAACATTACCTCAACACATACATATGATGATCGTGTAGACACAGTTGAACAAGTGAAAAAATCTGGCATGTCTCCTTGTTCAGGTTGTATTGTTGGAATGGGAGAATCCAATCAGGAGATCGTTGAAACAGCTTATGCATTACGTGAATTAGATGCAGATTCTATTCCTGTAAACTTTTTAAATGCGATTAAAGGAACCCCTTTAGAAAACATGGATGAGTTAAATCCGCGAAAATGTTTGAAAGTACTAGCATTGTTCCGTTTCATTAATCCGACAAAAGAAATTCGTGTTTCAGGCGGACGTGAAGTGAATTTAAAATCATTACAAGCACTTGGATTATATGCGGCAAACTCCATTTTTGTAGGGGATTATTTAACAACAGAAGGGCAAGAAGCTACAGCAGATCACAAAATGGTGGAAGATCTTGGATTTGAAATTGAGGAATGTGCTTTATAATGAGTTCTCATCAAAAATGGAAATGGATGCAAGAAGAATTAAAACAATTAGAACAAAAATCCCAACTCAGATCATTACATGAAACAATAATATTGGAAAATGGATGGATCTTACGAGATGGTAAAAAAATGTTGAATTTATCTTCAAACGACTATTTAGGTTTAAGTGAAAGGTTGAACAAAACCAATCTAACTGGATTAAAAGAGGAAGAAGAGCGAATCTCTTCCTCTCTTCGTTTTGGTTCAACAGCATCCAGACTGATTGTTGGCAATGATCCTATTTATAGGGAGTTTGAAATGCAGTTTGCTTCTTTTAAAGGGACAGAGGATTGTTTAGTGTTTAGTAGTGGATATATGGCAAACGTTGGAGCCATATCAACGATAGCTGGAAGAAAGGATCTTGTATTTAGTGATCGTTTGAATCATGCGAGTATTGTGGACGGGATTATATTAAGTAGAGCGGAACATAAACGTTATAAACATAGAGATGTAGAACATTTAGAACATCTGTTAAAAAAAGCAGATCCTAATCAGAAAAAACTGATCGTCACGGATTCCATTTTTAGCATGGATGGTAGTGTGGCACCTATAGAGCAGTTAGTTAAATTGAAAAATAAATACGGTGCTATGCTTATGGTGGATGAAGCGCATAGTGGTGGTATTTATGGAATGAAAGGTCAGGGATTAGTACATGACTTAGGATTAACAGATGAAGTGGATATTCTTATGGGAACTTTTAGTAAAGCATACGGTTGTTACGGGGCATATATTGCGGGGGACTCCATTCTAATACAATATTTATTGAACAAAGCAAGGAGTTTTATATTTACTACAGCCCTGCCTCCTATCAATATTGCTGCAATTCAGCGAAATTGGTCACGTATTCAGTCTGAGGATTGGAGACAGAAATCGTTATTAGAAAAATCCGCCTGGTTTAAACAAGAACTTCAATCCAGAGGTTTTAATACAGGAGAAAGTGAATCGCAAATTATTCCACTTATTGTTGGAGATAACAAAAAAACGATGGAATTTAGTACTCTTTTACAAGAAAAAGGAGTAGCTGCGGTAGCAGTAAGACCGCCGACGGTACCAGAGGGTACAGCAAGAATTCGTTTTACGATTATGAGTTCACATCAAGACCAGGATTTGAAAAAGGCACTAGTACATATAGATGAGATTGGTGAATGTTTAAAGGTCAAAATATAATGTAACCAAGTCATACAATTTGTCTAACTTATTTAGAAAGTGAGAATGTTATGTCAAAAAAATGTATGTGGATTTATGGTTGGGCAATGTCCACGCAAATTTGGTCTGAGGTGATTGAGAACTTACCCGATTTTGAACATCATTTAGTTAATTTTAGTGAATGTAATGAAATTAACGACTTTTATAAAGTGATTGAAAACAAATTGAAGGCTTCTCCAGGTGAATGGACATTAATAGGTTGGTCATTAGGAGGCTTGCTTGCATTAGAAACGATATTTGATCAAAAGAAAAGAGAACAATTTGGCATAGATTCTATTATCATCATTTCCTCAACTTTAAAATTTGTGAGTCAGGACCGTTCAGAAGGATGGCCTCAAAGAATTGTTCAGCGCATGAAAACACAGCTGTTAGCTCAACCAGAAGAGACGATCAAACAATTTAAAAAGCTTGTATTTCAATCTACAGATCTCACAGGACAGAAAGGAATATTTATTCAAAATGCTGAAACGGATTTCAATTTGAATGGTTTGGAAGCAGGATTGGATTATTTAATGACAACTGATCTGACATCAAATTGGAACAAATTTTGCGAAGAGGAAAATACCATTCCTATTCTATGGATTCATGGGGAAAATGATGTGGTATGCCCATTACCTAGTTCCCCTGCTAGTATAACAAATGGTGAGAAAATCATAGTAGGAGAGGGACATATTCCATTTTTATTTGATAAGGAACAATTTGTTTACTTAATCAAGCAATTTTTAAAATAAGACAATAATCGACAATTTTCTACATGTTTTATCAAATTTCCTATTTACAAACTGAATGACTTTAGTATACACTTATGTTAGTCCAAAGTAACTATGGGATAACAATTGGAAAGGAGGAATATTATGGTACGTAGATGTTGAAATCGATTTCAATTAAAATTTCCTTCATTTTGTAATCGGTTTCAAATCATTGGTACAAACTGAAAATATATAACTAAAAGGAGTGTTTTTATTGCATAAGATCAAATTTCTGTCACTGATGACAACGCTTACACTACTTATAACTACTTTAATTCCTGCTAATCTAGCTACAGCTGACATTACTGAAAATGATGTTGCTGTAGGTGCAGGCGGGTATTCTACGGTTCAAAAAGGAACACAGCTTTATAATTGGGTACTGGGACCAAGAAAGTCACCACCTTCGGAAGATTATACAACAAGCAATTTTGATGGAAAACCTTTACCAACAAACGATTGGTTAACCTCTGTATTGTGGTTTCAGTATTCAGGTGCTTTATATGCACATCCATTATCTTTTCAAGCTACACCAACTGGTTTTGAAATCAGCAATCCACCTAAAACCGTTAATACATTATTAGATGGAGAAAATGAGTTGGAACGCGAGCATCGTCCAGGTCAAATTGACTTAGAGATACAAGCCACTACATTTTCACCTGCGGATGCAAAAGCGGACAAGCTTGACGATTGGTCTGCAGACATTTTAATGGCAAGTAGTGATGGAAGTAAAAATATGAAAGCAACGATTGCACATGGTAGTCCTTACGCATACTTTACGTTTGACGGGGCAGAACCAAAGGTTAAGTTTAATCTAGCTACAACGATATTACATCAAGATAGTTCTTCTATTCAAATTTCAGTAAACAATAATGGTCAAACCAATTATTACGGTTTATATGCTCCAGTAGGTACAACTTGGACGAATAATGGAAGCGAAGTCATTGCGGATTTACCTGAAGGTAAGGACTTCTTTACTGTTGCCGGTTTACCTGATGGTGATGTGAGTACGTTTAACTTCTATAAAGACCGTGCTTTTGCTTTTGTTACAGATACTAGAGTAGATTGGAATTATGATGAAGCAAGCAGTACTTTAACTACAGATTACATTATTACTACAACACCAATGGAAGGTACAAACACTGAAACGATTACAGCACTTTATCCTCATCAGTGGAGAAACAATTCATTAATTCCTGACTCATCTTATTTATCTACTTATGATACGATTCGTGGAACAATGAAAACGATTACTGGAAATAATTTCAGTACACAGTATGTCTTTAATGGGGTTCTACCTTGGATGCCTGAACTAACAGATCCAGCAGATATTGCTAAATTAGAAGATTATGTTACACAATATTTTGATTATGGTATGGGACTTAATCCTCCGTTTATAAATCCAGGTGCGGATGGAGGAAATGGTGGATACGATACGTATTGGATGGGTAAAAACCTTGGACGAATATCTAATCTTGCTCCGATTACAGCACAATTGGATGATGCTGAAAAAACAGATGAATTCGTACAATCAATGAAAAATACACTGGAGTGGTGGTTCACACCTACCAAATATAACGAAGCAGGACAACCTGTGGACGATAACTATTTCTATTATGATGATCATTGGAAAACATTAATTGGTTATAGTGCAAGTTATTTTTCAGATACAGAACTAAATGACCATCATTTCCACTGGGGATATTGGATTTATGCGGCTGCACAAGTTGCTCTTCAAGAGCCGAATGCAGTTGATGCATGGGATCAACAAGACCAATGGGGCGGAATGGTGAATGAATTAATTGGAGATATTGCAACAACAGATCGTGATTCAAATAAATATCCGTTTTTGAGAAACTTTGATCCATATGCTGGCCATTCTTGGGCAAATGGTATGGGTTTCATTGATGCAGATGATTGGAGATATGGTGGAAACAACCATGAATCCTCATCAGAAGCAATGAATGCTTGGGCATCCTTAATTTTATGGGGTGAAGCTACAGGAAATGACGAAATTAGAGATGCTGGAATATACATGTTTACAACGGAGAGAGAAGCGATTAACAACTATTGGTTTGATATTTACGGAGATGTTTTAGATCCAGAATTTTCTAATGACGATGTTGTTATGGTATGGGGAGGAAAGTACAACCATACGACATGGTGGACTGAAAATCCGGTAGAAGCACATGGAATTCAAATATTACCGATTACACCAGCTTCACTTTATTTAGGGACAGACCCAAATTATGTTGCGCAAAACTATAACAATACGTATGCTGAATTCCCGAATTATTTGCAGAAGAAACAACAGTTCGGATGGGAAGGAATAGATAATACAGATGCATGGCAGGATATATTAGTTTCTTATTACGCACTTAGTAATCCAGCAGAGGCTTTAACATTGTGGAAGGATGAAGATACGGAGATTGATCCAGCTGTTGGTGTGGAATTTGGTGAATCTAGAGCACATACGTACCAATGGATTAGATCTTTAGACGTGTATGGATTACCAAACTTTGATATTACAGCAAATACACCACTTTACTCTGTATTTAACAAAGATGGACTTAATACGTACGTGGCTTATAATGCATCAGATTCAGAGACTATAGTTACATTCTCAGATTGCTTTGAATTAACAGTTCCAGCAAATACGATGGCACAAGAAACAGCAGTAAGTCCAGGAGGGAATTGTTCTGGAACACCTCCAGGAGGTGGAGAGCCAGCAGAACCTGATACAGAAAACCCAACATCTCCAACAAATTTAACTGCATCTAATGTAAGTGATTCATCAGTGGACCTTAGTTGGACAGCAGCAACAGACAATGTTGGAGTATCAGGGTATGATGTATATCAAAACGGAAGCTTTGTGAACAGCACAACCAGTACTAACCTTGCAATTTCAGGTTTAGAAGCGGAAACTAGCTATACATTTACGGTTGTTGCAAAAGATAGAGCAGGAAATGAATCGGTAGCAAGTAGTGGTTTAACTGTGACTACGGAAGCAGCACCAGTTAATGAACCTATTGCAATCACAGAAGAAGATTTTGTAGTAGAGATTGTAGATCAAGGGGCAGAATTGACATTAAGATTCACACCAACATTAAGTACTAGTTTAGTAGACCTACGATATGTAATAGATGGTGGTATACAACAAAATGTGAATACAGTTAACAATGGAGGTATTTGGGAATATACGATATCGACATTAGCCGAAGGTAATGTTGTAGAGTTTTATTATACGTATTTAAAAAATCAACTAGCTGAGGATACATCTTGGTATAGATATGAAGTAGGTTCTGGTGTTGTAACTAGTCCTGGTACACCAGATACTCAAGCACCAACATCACCGTCAAACTTAACTTCTACAGCAAAAAGTGAAAGTACAGTTGATTTAGCCTGGACAGCAGCAACAGATAACGTAGGTGTGATAGGGTATGATGTCTATCAAGATGGGGTTTTTGTAACTCATACAACCACAACAGCCTATCAAGTAACTGGTTTAATAGAAGATACAAGTTATACATTTACAGTATTTGCTAAAGATGAGGCAGGAAATGAATCCGTAGCTAGCAACTCTTTATCCGTTACAACGGATGCAGCCCCTCCATCGGGTGGTAATGTCATTGTAGGTCCTGATTTTACAGTTGAAATTGTAGATATCGGAAGTAGTGTGACATTAAAATTTATACCTGATAGCCCAGCAACTTTTGCAGATGTACATTATAAAGTGAACAATGGCGGACAACAAAATGTAGGTAGTGTAGACCAGAATGGAGTTTGGGAATATACCATCCAAGGTTTGAATGCTGGTGATATTGTAGATTTTCAATACACTTATTTCATCACTTTTGGTCAAGATTCGCAATGGTATCAATATGAGGTAGGGTCAGGAGGAACTACTGATCCAGAACCTCCAGTAGAACCAGAGGTAGACACGGAAGCACCGACAGCACCAACAAACCTAAACTTTACAGCAAAAGGTGAAACTACAGTTGACTTAACATGGACAGCATCAACAGATAATGTTGGAGTGATCGGTTACGACGTTTACAAAGATGGAGTTTTTGAGGGCAATACAGTAGACACATCTTATAATGTAGCAGGGTTAATTGAGAATACAAATTATACGTTTACAGTAGTGGCTAAAGATGCAGCAGGAAACGAATCCGCTACAAGTAATGGTTTACAAGTGACTACAGATGCAGCACCAGTAATTCCAACAGATCCAACCGCTCCTTATGGGGTGACTTATATTAATGATACTGAAGCTACCGTTTGGTTCACGCCAGATGAAAATGCAACATACGAGTATATCATTTTACATTATAAGATAAATAATGGACCACAAGAGAATCCAATGTTAATATACAACGATGCTACAGCAAGGTACGAATTTACAGTCACAAATGGGCAAGTAATTCAAAGCTTACAATATGGTTTCACGTATAAAAAAGTAGGGGAATTCCAATTGGATATTCCAATGATGACTAGTACGCCTTAAAAAATAAAAGATTCATTTAAAATTAGGGAACATCGCAGGTAGTAAAGTTAATCTTTACTATCTGCAAATGTAAAGATGAAAAGTTTTACAAGTACTTAAATAAACATGGATATTTTTATGAAATCGATTTAGTTTGAAATATTCTAGTCATAGCCTTTTAAGGGGGAAGAAAAGATAATGAAGAAAACGTTTTCATTAATTTTGGCATTTTCATTGATAATAAGTTTGGTTGTACCATTTTCAGCATCCTATGCTTTTAACGGAGAGGTTCAAGTTGGCACAGGGAGTTATACTACGATTTTACCTGCAGAGGCAGATAAACCACCTACATGGATTATTGATCCTAATGCTCTAGCATATCCTGAACCACAATCTTTTATTTCATCTAATGTTTCGGGACCTGATGCACCAACATGGAAACCAACACCTACAAGTGATTGGTGGACAAATATGAACTGGGATACGTTTAGCGAACCCCAGTATCCTCATCCACTAGCGGTATATCCTAAAACACAGGGTTTACAAATCTATTATCCGGGTAATTCTAAAGTAGTGAGTGCACCTGGACCTAGCGCAACAAACACTGTCATTTATCCAGAGCAAGGAGCTATAACTGCCGAGTTACCTAAAGATACTAGTAATGATTTAGTATTAGGACATTCAAATGTTGGAGGATTTGCAGAAGCAAGAACTGGTGGATTTAGTGACTGGTTTGTCACAGCTGATTTCTATAATGGATCAACAGGAATGAGCATAAGTTATGGTCATGGTTCTCCTTTTGTATATGCGATTTATGAAGGTGGGAATCCTTCTTTAACTTTTGATAGAGCACCTGAGATATTTGTAGGAAACGAAAATGATGCAATGATCGGTGTTTCAGTGAATGGAAGTTATTATGCATTATTTGGACCAACAGATTCCACATGGTCAGGGTTAGGTACTACAACGTTAGTAAACCAATTACCTACAGGGAAAAATTATTTTTCTATGGCTTTATTACCTGATGTGAGTACTGATGATGAAGCTATTACAGCTTTTAATCAAATAAAAACTTATGCGTATTCATTTGTTACGGATACAACAGTGAATTGGTCCTTTGATGAAGTAAATAGTAAGGTGTTTACAGAATATCAATTTACAATTTCACCTAAAGAAGCTGGTGTACCTACTGAAACCTTAATGGCATTATATGCTACACAATGGAGAGGTTTGGATGCTAACTACACTGGATATACGTATGATTCAATGCAAGGTGAATTAAAAACGTTGATTGGTAATTCTTTTACAATCGAAGATACGTATACAGGTGTATTACCAAACGTTCCTTATTTAGGAGATTTAAGTACAGAGAATATTACACAATTAAAATTTTATTTAGAAGAAGAAATTAATCGTCATTTCCCTAATCCGAATGATCTTAATTCAAATCCTGGAGATGTAGATACTTATTTTACAGGGAAGGAAATGGCAAGATTAACAACTTTATTTGGTCTTGCTGAAGATTTGGCAAATCGAGTAAGTGATCCGGCTGATAAAAGTGATTTTGAAAATTTAGCTTCCATTGCATTAGAAAAAGCGAAGTTTATGGTTACAGATTGGTTAACAGCATCTGATGAAAACGGAGATCAGGATAACCAGGAATTCTTTTATTACAATGATAACTGGGGAGCGATGATTGGGTACAGAGAAGGATTCTGGAGTGCTCCGAATATGACAGATCATCATTTCCATTATGGATATTTTATTAAAGCAGCGGCTGAAATTGCCAGAGCAGATGAACAGTTTTTAGCAGATTATGGTGGCATGGTTGATCTTCTAATTCGTCATATTGCTTCACCAGATCGTGATGATCCAATGTTCCCATTTTTAAGAAACTATGATCCATATGCAGGACATTCATGGGCAGATGGTAAGTCAGGGTTTGGAGCAGGTAATAACCAAGAGTCTGTTTCAGAAGCGATTAATGCATGGACTGGGATAGTATTGTGGGGAGAATTATTATCCACTTTACCTGGAAAAGAAGCAGAAGGCAAAGAAATTAGAGATTTAGGAATTTATTTGTATACTTCTGAAGTAGATGCTTCCAACGAATATTACTTTGATTTAAATCAAGACATTTATCCAGAGGAGTGGGAGCAGGTAGCTCATACCATTGTTTGGGGTGGTAAAGTAGATAATGCAACTTTCTGGACGAAAAATCCTGCGCAAAGACATGCGATTTTATGGTTGCCGTTCCATGGAGGTTCTCTATATTTAGGTCAAGATACAGATTACGTATTAGAAAGTTACAATAGCTTGCAAGCCGAGCTTCCTTTATTTGAAGAATGGGGACTAGCTGAAGATGCAGGTAATCCAGATTATGCTTATGAAGCTGAAGCTTATTGGGATGACCTACAATGGATGTATTTGGCGTTAGCAGATCCAGCTCAGGCGCTTCAACTCATGAATAATGCTATCGCGTCATCACCAAACGGTTTGTTTAGAGTAGAGGAAGGGAATTCAGCCGCCTTTACGTATAGCTGGATTCATTCTTTAAACAATGTAGGTGCAGTGGATGCCACTGTACAAGCCGATTATCCATTTTATACGGTATTTAAAAATGATATCGGAGAGAAAACCTATGTAGTTTACAATATGACAAATGAAACAAAGGTTGTAAACTTCTCAGATGGACAACAAATTACTGTAGCTCCTAAAAGCTTTAATTCTGATCAAGGTGTGTATATTCCAGATACAAATCCACCTTCTATACCAGTAGGGTTACAAGTGAACAGAGTGGCATCCAACTATGTGACAATAGAGTGGGAGCCTTCTACAGATGATCGTGGAGTGGTTGAGTACGATATCTTTGTAAATGGAAGTTATGCTGTTTCATCTACAGAAACAAAAGTGAAGGTTGAAGGTTTAGAACCTACAACAACATATAATTTCACTGTAAAAGCAAAAGATATCGATACCATTTCAGGTGAAAGCTTACCTCTACAAGTCACAACAACAATTGTAGATTCGCAAGCGCCTGATACACCAACAGGTATTTTCAGTGTTGATGAAACACATCGATCTATTCATTTAAATTGGAATGTATCCACAGATAATATTTTAACAGTGGAGTATGATGTATTCCGGGACGGAATAAAAGTGAACACAACAGAAGAAATAAACTTTGAAGATACAGGTTTAGAACCATTAACATTCTATTCATATGAAATAGTAGCACGGGATGCAGATGGCAATGAGTCAGCTAGAAGTGAAATTTTCCAAGTGCGTTCTGGTTTCGAACCAGGTCCAGGTTATACACAAGAAATTATTGAAACAACGCCAACAACAGCAACCGTTATCGTTGAACCAAGCTCAGGGTTTGATGAAGTCATTTTATTAGTAGGAATTAATGGTGCAGGTGAAGCTGGCTTTAGCTTAGTTGAAAATGCAGCAGGCAATTTTGAAACCACAATTAATGTACCTGAAAATGCAAATCTGACTTATAGATATAATACGATTGTAAATGGTGTAGCTACACTTTCTAAATTTTTTAATTATACTATGGGACAACTACCTGGAGGTATTGTAGAGGATACTATAGCTCCAACAGCACCATCGAACTTAACTGCAGTTAATGTAAGTGGTACGACTGTAGATTTAGGATGGACAGCAGCAACAGATAACGTAGGAGTAGTAGGATATGATGTTTATCAGGACGGGATCTCTATATCTACAACAACGGGTACGAGTTCACAAATCACAGGATTAACACCAGAAACAATGTATACTTTTACAGTTACAGCGAAAGATGGTGCGGGTAATGAGTCTGTAACAAGCAATGAAATAACAGTTACAACGGGATCAATACCAGTTGATGTTGAATCACCTACTTCGCCATCAAACTTAACCTCTACAGCAAAAGGTGAAACTACGGTGGATTTAGGATGGACAGCAGCAACAGATAACGTAGGAGTAGTAGGATATGATGTTTACCAGGATGGGGTTTTTGTAGCTCATACAACGACAACAGCTTTTCAGGTCACA
The DNA here is from genome assembly GCF_010078385.1 of Chengkuizengella sediminis. Lineage (NCBI taxonomy): Bacteria > Bacillati > Bacillota > Bacilli > Caryophanales > Paenibacillaceae > Chengkuizengella > Chengkuizengella sediminis. The sequence goes on along the minus strand of NZ_SIJC01000004.1, from coordinate 83,475 downwards.
GGTTTAACAGAAAATACAACTTATTCATTTGAAGTAATAGCAAAGGATGCAGCCGGAAATAGCTCAGTTGCTAGCAATTCTTTATCCGTTACAACGGATGCAGCACCTCCATCGGGTGGTAATGTCATTGTAGGTCCTGATTTTACAGTTGAAATTGTAGATAGCGGAAGTAGTGTGACATTAAAATTCACTCCAGATGGTATAGCTACTTTTGCAGATTTACATTATAAGGTGAACAATGGCGTACAACAAAATGTTGGAAGTGTAGAGCAGAACGGAGTTTGGGAATATACCATCCAAGGCTTGAATACAGGTGATATTGTAGAATTCCAATATACTTATTTCATCACCTTTGGCCAAGATTCAGAATGGTTTCAATATGAGGTAGGATCAGGAGGAACTACTGATCCAGAACCTCCAGTAGAACCAGAAATAGACACGGAAGCACCGACAGCACCAACAAACTTAAACTTTACAGCAAAAGATGAAACTACGGTTGACTTAGCATGGACAGCAGCAACAGATAATGTTGGAGTGATCGGTTACGACGTATATAAAGATGGAGTTTTTGAAGGAAATACAGCTGGTACGTTTTATAATGTAACAGGATTAACTGAAAATACAACATATACGTTTACTGTGGTGGCTAAAGATGCTGCAGGAAACGAATCTGCAGCAAGTAATGGTTTACAAGTGACTACAGATGCAGCACCAGTAATTCCTACAGATCCAACTGCACAACATGGTGTAACTTATTTAAATACTACAGAAGCTATCATTTGGTTTACGCCAGATGAAAATGCAACTTACGAGTATATCATTTTACATTATAAGATTAACGATGGACCACAAGAAAATCCAATGTTAATTTACAATGATGCTACAGCGAGATACGAGTTTACTGTCACAAATGGACAAGTGATTCAAAATCTACAATATGGTTTTACGTATAAAAAAGCAGGGGAATTCCAACAGGATATTCCAATGGTGAATAGCACACCATAAATTGATTTTGATTTCATAAAAAAGCCTGCAATGGAGGGATATCCCACATTGCAGGCTTTTATTTTCATAGATGTTTATGTCAAACGTTTATCTGGTCCAACTCTCTACAATGATGCATTCAAAATAGACATAACATCCTCTTTATTTAATTTATTAAAGTTTCCAAATTCTCCATAAACTAATGTTTTATCTGCGATACTTTCTAAGTTTTTATCATCAATATCATAATCTGCAAGTGTAGAAGGAGCACCTAAGCTAGACCAGAAAGAACTTAGTTTTTCAATACCTTCTAGAGCAACTTCTTTATCTGTTTTTCCTTCAGTTTCTACATCAAATACTCTTGTAGCTAATTGTTTAAAGCGTCCAACATTGGCTTCTAAATTGTGTTTCATCCAGTTCGGGAACAAGATAGCTAGTCCTCCAGCATGTGGAATATCATATACAGCAGATACTGCATGTTCGATATTGTGAGTAGCCCAATCTCCACGATATCCCATGGATAACATGCCATTCAAAGCGATTGTACCGTTGTAAAGGATCGTTTCACGATGGTCATAGTTTTCTAAGTCATTTAGTAATAGAGGTGCAGTTTCAATTACAGTTTGCAGTACAGATTCACACATCCGATCTTGAAGAGGTGTGTTTTCTGTGTGATGGAAGTACTGCTCGAGCACATGTGTCATCATGTCTACGATACCATATATCGTTTGATCCCGAGGAACAGAGAACGTATTTTCAGGATCTAGAATAGAGAATTTGGGGAACACTGCGGGGCTTCCCCAGCCATATTTTTCATTGGTCTCCCAGTTTGTAATCACAGAACCAGCGTTCATTTCTGAACCAGTAGCAGCAAGCGTTAAGACAGTACCGAACGGCAATGCATCTGCAGCAGCTTTTTTACGTGTAATCACTTCCCAAATGTCACCATCTAATTTGGCACCCGCAGCAATTGCTTTAGTACAGTCAATAACACTTCCTCCACCAACTGCAAGTAGAAACTCGATGCCTTCATTTTTACAGATATCTACTCCTTTATGCACTGTAGTTAAACGAGGGTTCGGTTCAACTCCAGACAACTCAAATATTTCAGCATCTATATCTTTTAAATAACGAATGACTTTATCATAAATACCATTTCTTTTAATGCTTCCTCCACCATAAACAACTAATACTTTTTTTCCGAATTTAGGAACTTCCTTTGTAATTTGTTGCATCTGACCTTTTCCAAATATTAATTGGGTTGGATTATAGAATGTGAAGTTTTCCATAAATTTTACCTGCTTTCTTTTCGAAATAAAATAACTTATCTACATCGTTTATTATTATATAATTATTTAGAGCACATAATCAAATCACATCCATATTGGCAAAATTACCATTTTGTTATCTCTATGGGAAATAACTGCATCTGTTCATCCATGATTTAATACTTCCTTCACAAATTTTCACGTTCTGGATATTCAGATATTGCATATGATTTGTATCCACCCGTTAAATTTTTTACTTTAAAACCTTCTTGTATTAATATTCTAGAAGCAATATGACCTCTTACTCCTACTTGGCAATATACCCAGAGTTTTTTGTTAGATGGTAGTTCTTTTTTTCTTTCACGTAATTCATCAACGGGAATGTGAATTGCTCCCTCAATGGATCCTTTTTTAAACTCTTGTTCCGTTCTTACATCAATGAGTATCATGTCGTTCGGGTCAAAATGATTCATTAGATCATCTATGACATATACATCACTTTTTTTAGTAAGTATGTTTTCAGCAACATAACCTGCCATATTTACAGGATCTTTTGCAGATGAAAATGGAGGGGCATAACATAATTCAAGCTCCGTTAAATCATAAATTGTGCCCCCAAGACGAATGGTGGTTGCCAATACATCTATTCTTTTATCGACTCCTTCTTCACCAAATGCCTGAGCCCCTAGTATTTTACCATTATCTTGAAAAATTAATTTTAATGAGATAGGTTTGGCTCCAGGATAATAACCCGCATGAGATAATGGGTGAACATGAACAACATGGTAAGGCATGTTTAACTGATTTAAATTTCGTTCGTTTAATCCTGTGCTTGCTCCGGTCAGATTAAAGATCTTAATAACTGAGGTGCCTTGCGTGCCTTTATATGTGGAAGGAATGCCACAAATTTGATCGGCAACAATTCTCCCTTGTTTATTTGCAGGTCCAGCTAACGGTATTGCCGTTTTTTGTTGATGAACAAAATGTTTTACTTCCACTGCATCACCAACAGCATATACTCCCTTCATGTTTGTTTGCATTTCATCATTTACAATAATATGACCTTTTTCCCCTAGGTTGATGTCTGTATTTTGTAAGAAAGCTGTGTCAGGAACAACACCTATTGCCATGATCACAATGTCAACGGTTAACTTTTTACCACTTTGCATGATGGCTGTGATTTCCTCTTTATGATCTAGAAAGGCTTCTATCCGATCATTAAATATGAATTGAATACCATGCTCTTGCATTTCTTTCTCTGCATGAGTTACCATATCTGAGTCAAAAGGTGCCAGGATATGTGGGGCACTTTCAATTAAAGTGACTTGAAGTCCACGTTGAATTAAACTTTCGGCCATTTCAACACCAATGTAACCTCCGCCGACAATAATAGCTTTTTGTACATAGTTTTGATCCACAACATTTTTAATGCGATCGGTATCTGGAATATTTCTTAGTGTAAATATTTTATTACTTTCAATTCCTGGCAGACTAGGGACAATGGGTTTGGCACCTGGAGATAAAATGAGATCATCAAAAATTTCTTCGTATTCACCTGTTTGTTCACTTTTTACTATTACTTTTTTATTTTCCGTATCTACATGAATGACTTCACTAAATACTCTTACGTCTATATTAAATCTGTTTTTCATCATATCAGGAGATGTGACTAACAACTTAGAACGTTCTTGTATAGTTTCACCTATGAAATAAGGCAAGCCACAGTTTGCAAACGAAATGAATTCACCTTTTTCAAATAAAATGATTTCAGCTGTTTCATCCAATCTTCTAAGTCTTGCCGCTGCTGAAGCACCACCTGCTACACCACCTACGATAACTACTTTTTTACTCATTATGAATTCCTCCTCTATTGTTTGAATTACTGAAAGTAAGGTTACCTTTATAATAACCTTAAAAGCACATTGAAATTAATATATTGATATATCTTAATATTACGATATAAATGATGGATTATACAATTCATTTTATTTGAAAGATTTGTGACAATCTAGATGTATCCAGATATTGATCAATAAATCATAAGTAGGATACGTCACTATTAGATTTTGGTATAATAATAGAAAAAAAGGATAAGGAGAAAAACTGTAATGGTATTAAAACGTCGTAATTTTTTAATTTTATTCATTGTAATTGTTTTTTTGGGTTATTCTAGTATTGTTCCACAATCTATCAGTTATGCAAAATATGAAGATTGGACAGAATTACTTGAGATGAAAGAAGTTCCTCTTGTAAAAACGTTTACGATTCAATTTAATAAACAAATTCTAGTTGAAGATATTGATGGTATTGTCATTGAAAGTGAAGATATGTTTATTCCTGTAACTATTGGTTTAAAAGGGGATGAAGCCACAGTTACTCCTGTTGAATATCTACGACCTGATACGGATTATACACTTCGTATATTTTTAGAAAATTCCCGGTATTATATGAACTTTTCAACTGAAAAAACGGATGAGAATTTTATATATATGGGGAAAAAGGATGTAGTGAGTGAATATGCTCCAGATGAAATCATAACAGGACTCAATTACTATCGATTAGATATGGGAAAAGGAAATCCAATACGTATTTATGTGACAGACGATTATGAAGAAGAGTTCGGAAAAGGTTTTGCTTATACTGAAGTTGAGGATATGATGAAATCAATTGAAAATATAAAAGATCTTCAACCCTATGAGAATGTAAAATCTTCACTAGATATTTATTTTTACACTGATGATTCTGATACACCATTCCCAGAAAAAACGCAAGGTAAAGCAGCCTCTTGGGGATATCATACGGAAATCTTAATTAACGGCTCTACTCTTCCATTTGATTTTCGTCCAGTATTATCACATGAAATTGTACATTATTTCGATCAGCAATCTTCCTTGGATGATCAAGATAAGCAGGAAATTTATGAGGAATATTGGGGTGAGGACTACCGTTTCTGGTTGCTAGAAGGTGGAGCAGAGTACAGTGCATTTTTCCATCATAAATACCCTACAAATTCATTCAATGATTTAGATTTAATGTCAGTTAAAGATTCAAAGAGCTCTATTGTAAAATACGTCAAAAAATTGAAAAGTAATAAAGCAGTACTAGATGAGGATATTCAGTTAAATTCTTTCGATGATATTAAACGAGCAAGTGATGAAAACTACGGAGTTACTTTAGCTTTATTTTGGTATTTAGCTGAGGAATATGGTTATGAAGAAGTATATGAATATGTAGAATATATTGGTGGTCATTTCGAACCTGAGCAATCGATCAGTGGAAGTGAAAAAGATGAAACTGCTGTACAGTTTTTTGATAAAACAGAAGAAGAGATTTTGGAAGATTGGTTAGAATATTTTGATGATTTTGAATAAATCTCTTTATGATTCTTGAGTTTCAGAAATAGAGGGAATTAGTGGTCTTAAACTGTATATTTGTAAGGTGTTGGGTTGAATAGCGGTATTTTATGGTCTTAAATTAGCTGAAATCCTATGAATGAGATCAAAATTGGCGAAAATGACAAAAATAAGACCACCAAATACCGCTATAAAAAAATAATCGTTTAAATGTGGGTTATAAGACCACGAAATACCTTTATTTTAAACTAGTTAAGTAGATAATCAATCGAAATTAAAAATAATATTAGTTGTTGTTGCCTTTTTTCGGTTTTCAATCGAGGAAAGGCTGTTTTATTTAATTTAAGAATTTATAAATATATTTAATTTATATTCCCATTAAAAAAAGTTGAAATATTCAAAATTTATCCTATCTTTATAAAAGGTGATAAAATATCAATAGATAAATTGTCCATAAAAACAAATTTTAAAAATTAGATATGTGTTTCAAAACAGTCAATATCACTGCAGAGGAATAATGGCTTTCCAATCCTAGTTAATAATTTGATTAGATTGAAAGGTGTATTTCGCAGCCTTTTTGAATCACCCACGACGAGGAGAAAATCATGAATAACGAAAAAGTAACAATTATAGAATTAAATGCTGACAATTGGTATGAATGTTGTACGTTAGAAGTTTCAGAAGATCAAACAAAGTTTATAGAATCTAATGCCGTATCTATAGCTCAATCTAAATTTGAACCTACATTAAAACCTTACGTTATTCAAATGGAAGGTAAAACAGTTGGTTTCCTTATGTTTAATTCGGTGAAAGAAGAACTGGATGGCTACTGGGTATATCGGATTATGGTAGATAAGAACTTTCAAGGAAAAGGAATTGGCAAAAAAGCTACTAAGTTAATGATAGATGAAATATCAAAATTACCGAATGCAAATAAAATCATTGTAGGTTACCATCCAGAAAATTTAGGGGCTCATCAACTTTATGCCAGTTTAGGTTTTGTTGACAAAGGTGATCGATTTGGTAAGGAGATGGCTGTGGTCAAAGAGTTATAGGGTGTCAAATGTTCATAGGGGATAACGGAGCTTCAACTATTGAATTTTCTGTTTCCCAGTCTTGATTTAAATTAAAGTATTATATTTTGAACAAAGTTCTTTTATATGAATAGCTAATTTTAAGGAGAGGATATAAATATGATTTTTAGAAGGAAAACTTACAAGATTAAACCTGAACTTTTAGCGGAATTTAATGATTTTTTCCATACCTATTTATACCCTAACCAAATGAACCATGGAGCAAAATTAGTAGGGCGTTGGGTGAATGAAACGGAAGATGAAATTGTGGCGATCTGGGAATATAGAAGTATGGCGCATTATGAAAGTATAGAAGAAAAAATCAGAAATAGTGAGCTTCATCAAAAAACACGAAAAAGAAGACAGGAGTTAGGTGATATTTACATAGAAAGCAAACAAGACTTTTTAACATCAACTGCATACCCAGATTCATATCAACCTCCAAAGCAGATCGTTGCTGTTAGTGCATATATTACAAACGAAAATGGGGATCTGTTACTTGTACGAAATAAGGATCGTTCTGACACAATGGAAATACCCGGGGGTCAAGTTGAAGAAGGTGAAACATTAGATCAAGCAGTACTTAGAGAGGTGTTAGAAGAAACAGGAATCAAAGCCAACTTATTTGGGATTACAGGGATATATCAAAATATAACGAATGGTATTTTTAGTGTGGTATTTAGAGGAGAGTATGTCTCAGGTAAACCTACCATAGCTGAAAATGAAACGATGAAAATAACAAAAGAAAACGTAGAACAATACATCACAAGAGAACATTTTAGAATTAGAGTAATTGATGCAATGGAGCCACATTATTTACCATATGAAGCATGTAAGGTTAGACCATACGAACTTATTCAAAGGTTTGAGGTAAAAGAGGAAAGATAATTAATTAGATCTTTCCTCCTACAAAAGTATTTGGCTTCAATAATCCAGAGGAACAAAATTGAAAATTCAAGTGGTTTGTAAACTTTATAGTCATTGGGGGATGAAAAGATTGAATACAAAAAAATTCCATCGTGCTTTTGGTGTCTATGGGATCTGTGTAAAAGAGGACAAGTTACTTGTTATCAATAAAAATGCTGGACCTTATATCAATCGTTTTGATCTTCCAGGAGGAAGTTTAGAAGATGGGGAAAGTTTAGTATCAGCTATGAAAAGAGAATTTTTAGAGGAAACTGGACTTACTATTGAAATCAAACAAAATATAGGAACGTGTGACTTTATGTTACCTTGGAAATGGAAAGAATTTAACCATGTCCATCATATCGCTGTCTTTTATGAGGTTGAAAATACTAGTGACGTTTTTAGTAGTCCAGTTATATTCGAAGGACAAGATTCACTTGGTGCACAATGGATAAGAAAAGAAGAGGTTTCAGTGGAAAATGCATCTCCATTGATTTTGAAAGCCTTTGAATGGTTAAGCAGTAAAAAGTTAGATATTAATGTCCAACATTATGAAGAGTGGATAGTGAATGCATGAATAGTTTTACTGTTCTTAAAATACATAGCTAGTGAGGTTATTGAAAATGTTGAAATTGCTGCTGGTAGTTACCCCTTATTATTAAACTAAAGATGATGTATTAAAATAATAGGGGGACTAAAAATGAATGATAATCTTTATGTAGGTTTTTCAAAAGTAGATATTTCACCTGTTGGGAATATTCCTTTAATGGGGTATCATCGCCCTAGTGATTCTACCGGAATATTAGATAGATTATATTGTAGAACAATGATGATGAAAAAAAACAATATCACACTTGTGATCGTAACGATTGAGAATGTTGGATTTACAGTTGATTTTACTAAAAAAATTCGTAAACAAATAGCGTATGAACTGAAACTCACCCTTGCTCAAATCATGGTGTGTTTTACGCATACCCATTCAGCGCCAACAACGATTAGTGATGACAAAAGAGTGAATCATTATTGTGAATCTGTGGAAACGAGCGTACATAAGTCTATTCGTGAGGCTTTACATCACTTAGAGCCTGCAGAAATAGGTTGGGAAACAATAGAGTGCAAGGTTGGTGTAAATAGAAGAATTCATCAGAATGGTTATGCAGTGATGGGAGATAATGAAAAAGGACCTGTTGATCATAGAGTACCCATCTTAAAAGTAGTGAATAGAGATTCAAAAAACTTGTTTGGGGTCTTCTTGAGAATAGGTGTTCACGCAAATGTATTAAAGGGAGATAACCTACAAATTTCGGGTGATCTACCTGGATGGATAAGTACCCATCTAGAGAAAATTCTGGGTTGTCCAATATTAACAAGCATTGGAGCAGCAGGAAATATAAACCCTCGGTGGAGAGGACAGCCAAAAGAGTTGTCTTATATTGCAAACCTTGTTGTGGAAAAAGTGAAAAGTAAAATTCCAAAAATAAAAATAGAAAGCGATATATTAATTAGGTTTCAATCTAATGAACTCCCGTTTCAAACGATAAAACTATCTAGCTATCAAAAGGCTGAAAATTTAGCTAGAGAAGCTATGAAAAATTGGGGTGTAGATACTAGTAAATGGCTAGCTGAAATAAAAAATGAACTGAAAAATGATCTATTTTACCAATTGCTTTCGATGGAGATTCAAACTTTCCAAATAGGTAAAGCTTTTATTTCAGGTTTTCCCGCTGAGATTTTTGCAGAAACAGCGTTAAAAATAAGTGAAAAGTTAAATAACAATTTATTTTTCTTTGGAGGTTATACAAACGGTTACACAGGATACTTACCTAGCAAAGAAGAATTTGCTTTTGGAGGATACGAAGTAGATTGGAACCCAGTGGTTTATGGAGCAGTATTTGGTAGATTGTTGCCTTTAGAAAAAGAAACAGAAGATCGCATCATATCTTATTTTAAAAATAACTTTGGTGGAGAGTCACAATAATTTAAGTATTGAAGAAGGTGTTCATACATGTTCTTTTTACAAATGTCAGGTTTTCCAGGGTCAGGAAAGTCAACTCTTGCAAGACAAATAGGTAAAGAAACAAGTGCAGTTATTATTGACCACGATATTGTAAAGTCAGCGTTAATGAAGTCTTTAAATAAGATAAATATTGATGAAAAGAATCTAGGTGAAGTATCATACAACATTGATTGGTCTTTGATTGATTTTCATTTATCCCAAGGTCATAGCGTAATACTAGATAGTCCTTGTTTTTATACAGAAATGGTAGAAAGAGCTCTAGCACTGAGTAAGAAACACAATGTTAAATATAAATACGTTGAATGTTATATAGAGGATATGAATGAAATCAATCATAGACTAAAAAGTAGAAAAAGGATGAGAAGTCAAATTCAGCAGACACAATCTGAGGAGAGGTTTAAGGATTGTTTAATGAATAGTACAAAACCATCTAACACAAAAACTCTTACGGTTGATTCTTCTCTACCACTTGATACTTATATAAACGATGTAATTAGATATTTGGAGGATGAATTCGCAATTTAAGGAACTAATCTGTATTATCGTTTTTTTCAAAGGAGATGTTAAAGTGTTAAGGATTGTTAGAATTATATTGTTTAATATAATTGCTGCTATTTTTTTAGCTTTTTATTGGAAGGTTTTAGGACAGATTCTTAATTCTTTTATACCCTATTTTGATAATTATGTATCTATTAATTCTACAACGCCGTGGTTGCTCCCACTGCTCATTCTGCTTTTGATTCCAATTTCTGTTATATCTACAAGTGTATTTATTAAAGTGGTTAAAAAAATATTTTAGTAAGTTCCCTATTTAGATTTTATGATAGTAAAATAAAAAAGTATTGTAGGGTGAACAAAGATGGCGACTATAGGTTTATTAGGAACGTTACATAATGATGAAATTAGAAAAGAAGTAAATTTTCCTCTGAGTTTAATGGAAGAAAAAATCTTTCAATTTGCACCTGATATCATTTGTGGTGAAATTCGAGAGCAGGATTGGAGTCAATATAAGAAGGATAAATCATACAAAGGATATCTTGGACCAGATGAATATAGAAGATTGATCATCCCTTTATGTGAACAAGCACATATTAAATTTTTTCCGATCGATTTCTTTGAAGAGGATCATGTAACATTAGACCACTTCGCCCCTTACTCTGAAGAAGAGCAAGGAGAACTAATCTTTATTTTATCTGAGAAATATGAAAAAATGTTTGAAGAGACAAAAACTGACCTTATCCCATTTAATTCTCATCAACTTAATAGACTAATAGAAGATAAACAAGAATGGTTAAGAAAAGTAAACCCAGATGTTCAACAGGTAATCTGGGATTATAGGAATAAAGTAATGATAGATAATATTAATAAGATTGTGAAAAAAAATAAAGGAAAGAGAATACTTGTGACGGTTGGTGCAGAGCATTGTTATATTTTTTTAAAAGCATTTCATGATGAAGGGTTGAAAGTGGAATTTCCTCTGTTGGGATAGAATTTTTTTTGTAAAAGGAGATCACGTTCATGACTGTAGTAGGTATTTTAGGTATGACTCATAGTTTAGAATTACAAGAAAAATATAATGGTACTCTCTCATTAATAAAAGAGCTTATATTAGAGTTTAATCCAGATGTGATCTGTGGTGAAGTTCATCCACTTAGCTGGGAATTGTTTTTAAAAGAAGGTGATCCACATGGTATTCTTAAGGAAACACAGGATGAGTATCCGAATTTGATTTTTCCGTTATGTAAAGAAAAAGGGATACAATTTGTTCCAGTCAATTGGTTTGAAGAAGATGTATTTGTTGAAGGACCTTTTGATAAATTTGATCCTGAAACAAGAGAACAGCTTGAAGCGGAATTAGATAGATGGACTGAAAAACAGTTTGAAACTGTACATAAAGGTAATATTCCATTCAATTCCCCTGGATATGATAAAGTGACAGAGAAATTGTATGAGTGGTTACATGGTGTTAACCCAGAGCTTCAAAATATAAGATGGAATGCTAGACATTATATAATGGTTGCAAGAGTAAAAAATGCTGCAAAAAAATATGCTGGCAAAAGAATTTTATGTATTCACGGTGCCGATCATAACTATTGGTATTATAAGAGCCTGAAAAATGAAGAAGGAATTGAAGTTGTCTATCCTTTAAAATAAAAGAAACAGCCATCGAACGAATTAAAGTTCGATGGCTGTATTAAGTTACTTATTTTGATCTTAAATATAGAAGTTTATTTCCTTTAAAAATAATTCTTTCTCCTCTAGAAACGGATAGTGATTACTATGTTCAAAAATGATGAGTTTTGAATCTGATATCAATTGATCCATTTCAATAGAATATTCTAAAGGGCATTGTACATCGTATTTCCCACACATAATTAAAGTTGGAACGGTAATAAGTTTTAATTTTTTAGTCACATCCAATAATTGCATTTCTCTCGCAAAAAAGTCCATACGAACTCCAGACATTTTTTTAGTGATATTTTTATTGAAATATGCTTCATATTTTTCAGGTTTAACTAGAGATAATTTTGTTCTTTCTATAGAAATTTTTTTTCTAGCTTCTGCTGTGAGATTGGGCTGTTTTAATAATTCAATGAGTTCCTGCATTTTATGAAACAAAGGATGTTCTGCATGATAAATACAATTCTTTGAAAAAGTCATATAATCTCTTGCTGCTGCACCAACGATCACAAGATTTTTAAGGCTGCTTGAAAAATAAATTCCATAAACTAAAGCAAGAATTCCTCCTGTTGAATGACCTGCAAAACCCCATTGCTTTATATTTAAACACTTTCTAATAGCCTCTAAGTCAAATACAGTCTCTAACATACTTAATTCATGTGCATGTTCAGATTTTTCTGAGTCCCCTGCTTCTCTCAAATTGACCAAAATCACTCTGTTAGTTTCTGTATACGTATCGGCAAAATAATCACCTGTTTCATTAAATTCTGAGTATAAATGGGTGATACAAAGCGGCTCACCATTCCCTTTTTCAAAAATCTCAAATACGCCTCGTGTGGTATTTACTAGTTTTCTATTCCATGTTTCCATTTATACAACTCCAATTCTGTATATTGATTGAAAAGAGAGGAACCCCTTCAAATTTTAAATATTATGATCTTCACTTGGAAGATAGTGGTATATTAGAGGTATTACAATAGTTGGTATAGGGTGGTAGGTAAAACCCTCATATTCGAAATTCATTACACTAATTATAAACTATATAAAGAGAATCTACTTTGATTGGACGGGTATCCTAGAGCAAGTACATATTTTTAAAAAACTACACTACATAAATAGTGAGGTTATCTACATAGTTTTGCTACAGGAACTGCAATTGTATTGGTACTTACTCATTATATGTTACGGTTTATAAGAGCGATAAGAATAAGTTGATATAGTTTCTCAGACTGGCTTAGGTAGTTGGTGGGGGAGTGTTTTATTGAGGACTACCCTAGTTATTGCACATGTGGATATATAGAACAAATTATTTAAATTTACAATTCCTTCACCTACATCAAAAACAGTTCCAGTTAGAATAAAACCTTCTGGTGGAAGTGGTATAACTGTTACATCTTTCCCTTTAAAGCTACTTAACAAATTAGTTGTCGGATCTTCGCAACAAGCACACCCTCCTTTACTTTTACGAATTGGTTTCAATTTAAGTTGCTCAGTAGGTATTAGGCGTATAAATGTAATTTGACATATTGGAATCCTTCCTTCTGATGTAAATGCTATAAAGTCTGTAACCTCATCTATTGTAACGTCACTTAAGATATTGATAAAAGTACCTAAAGAAGATAAAGTCTCACCTACCAACTGTTCCAAAACACATTGCATCGGGTAAACACAACAATCACAGATAGAGTCATCAAAGAAACCCATGTTTACACGTCCTTTATAGGTTTTTAATATTGTATGAGTTGAAATGTTGTTTTGACTGGACGTGTGTACCTAGTGTTAAAATTGTGCACTTGCATGGCTCTAACTGAAGGATCTACTTCACGTAGGGCTTTTATACTTTTTTCTTGTTGTTGGATGCTCTAAGAGCTAGGCCTCCCTTACCAATCGATAAAAGATATGTTTTATCGAATCATACATTTCAATAAAATCAGAGAAAAGTAAGTGCCGGCTCCACCAGGGTTCCAGCTTTGTGTTGAAAATAAATTGAAACTAAAATTTAGTTGTGATATAGTAGATGGAAATTTGAGGTGAGTAATATGCTTTTGAATAAAAAGCTTAAGGAACTTTCACAACAACATCATCATATAAACTAGCTTTGCTATTCGATTTTTAAATAATCGCAAATAGGAAAGCTATTTCTCAATAAACCGCATGGATTAAAAATTCAATTTTAATCTAAGGCGGTTTTTTTTATATCAAAAAAATTGGAGGATAACAAAATGAAAAAAATGAATTATCAAAATGTTAAAGGAACACAAGATTTTTTACCAGAAGCTGAAGTGATTAGAAGAGATATCAAAAGGACATTAGAAGATGTTTTCATTCAGTATGGTTGTAAACCCATAGAAACACCCATTATCAATTATACAGAGTTACTTGCTTCAAAATATGGAGGAGGTGCAGAAATATTAGAAGAAATGTATACTTTATCAGATAGAGGGGAGAGGGAATTAGCATTACGATATGATCTGACAATACCCTTTGCTAAAGTTGTTGCAATGAATCCAAGTCTAAAAATGCCTTTTAAAAGATATGAGATTGGTAAAGTATTTCGAGATGGTCCTATTAAAGCTGGGAGATTTCGTGAATTTACACAATGTGATGTAGACATTGTAGGTGTCTCATCACAGATTGCAGAAGCAGAATTAATGATTATGGCATTAGATGCATTTAGTAAACTAGGATTAAATGTAACCATTCAATATAACAATCGTAAATTGCTAACTGGGATGTTAGAGGTATTTGGAACACCTACAGATCAATTGAATGAAGTGGTGTTAATCCTTGATAAACTAGAAAAAGTTGGTTTGGATGCTGTTTCTAAAGAGCTAGGGGAAAAGAATTTACGAGCAAGTACGATAAATTTAGTTACACAGTTTTTAACAAATGAAAATAATACAAGCTTTGGATACTTTGAAAATTATTCAAGTAATAAACAGGTTCAAGAAGGATTAGAAGAATTGAAAGAGTTAACAACCTACTTGGAATATTTAGAAATAGAAAGCAATTGTACATTTAATCCCTTTTTAGCTAGAGGATTAGAAATTTACACAGGTACAATTTATGAAATATTCCTTTCGGATAAAACAATGAAATCCAGTATAGGAAGTGGAGGAAGGTACGACAATGCAATTGGTGGGTTCATTGGAACAAAAGAAGAGTTTTCCACGGTTGGCATTTCATTTGGGTTAGATACGATATATATTGCGATGAATCTATCAAAAGAAAGTCGTCAAGAAAGTTCAGAAATTGATTATTATGTGATACCGATCAATACTCAAAAAGAGTCACTATTAGTGGCAACAAGTTTAAGAAATCAGGGAAGTAGAGTGGAGTTTGAAGTGGGAAACAAAAAGATAGGTAAAGCTTTAGATAAAGCTAATAAGGAAAAAGTTCGTAATGTCATCATTATTGGTGAAGAAGAAGTAAAAAACAACCAATTTATTATCAAGGATATGATTACTGGGGAAGAAAATAAGCAGTCCTTTTTATACAATAAGTTGTAAAAGGAAGGACTCTATTGATACACTAATTTATCTAATTAAAATCATGCTGTTAAATACAAAAGTACAAAAGGATATTTTCCCCTTTTGTACTTTTGTGCGTTTATCACTAAATATATTAATTATTTTATATTTTTATCACATATGTTATCTAACAATGTTTCTAAATTGCTATTTTAATGAACCAAGTAAGTCTGCTATAGAACGATACCAATCACGAACTTCATAAAAACCAATTCCAATAACATCTATATGGTCTGTTGAAGTGAATTCACCCAAATAATTCCATTTACCCTTTTCAGGTACCCCATTATAGTTTATAATTTCGTCTGAGGAATCTAACGTAGGACCATCCATGGAATTTGTATTAACAACACCGTCATTCTTCCACCAGTCGCTATCAATATCAAATTCTCCACTTTCTGTATATTTTCCAAGAAAACCACCAGTTAAATAAAATATTGGATTCATAAATAATTCAGGTTTATGGTATCCTGTCCAAATTGAAGGATAAGTCTGCTCAGATGATACTGAAAAATAATACGTATCAGGTTGAGCTAAAACCCAGCTATTTAATTCACTTGCACCCTCTGGACTAACATCCCATTCCGCAGTATCTTTTGTATCATCCCAAATGGAGCTGTTGTACACTCGTTCAGCATAACTTTCCCAAGATTCTCCAGGAGCTCTCTTTAATCCCCATTGATCGAGCTTAAAATCATAAAAAATATTGTCTTTTTTTCCTGATAGACTAGCTGCTAAGGCAATGAAATCTTTTGTCATTGGAAAAAATCCATCAATAAATCTTGTGGTTGTTGTTCCGTCATGAGGGGAAGAGATCGTTAATACGCTATTTATCCAAGAAGTTTGTCCATTATTAAATAGTGGAGATAATTGATCTGGATCGGTTAACTCTCGCTCTTGCATGTCACCTTCTTCTAAAAGTTGTATTAAAACACGGATGGTTTGTCCACCTAAACTATGTCCTACTAAATGGACTTTGTTCTGTATGCCTGTATCAGGATTGATTTCTCCCCATTCTGGTAGAAAACCTGTAAATGTTCTTCCGTACTGCTCATGACCGTGCTGGGCTGAATGAGCCTCACCATAATCAACAGTACCACCTTTTATTTGAGCGTATAACTCACAGGCTCTATCCCAGTTACTAGAAAACGGTCCAACAGCTGCAGTATATGTTTCGTATCCATAGTCTTTCAGATCTTCTTCAATATCAACAAGGCCACCCCAATATCTAAAACCTAAAAACTCATCACGCCCCCAACCTACTAATCCATGGACTAATATGATTGGATCATGATTTACACGTTCAACACTGAAGTCATCAGCAAGTAGGTTTTGAGATATTGGCGCTTGATCACTCAATTGATCCATCAAATTTAAATTATTGTTTGAGTTACTGTTATATAATGATAGACTCTCTTGTGCAGACACATTGTAAGGGCTTACAAAAAAAATGAAAGGGCTTACAAAACAAACAATCACAATCAAACTTAAATAAAACATCTTAGAAAAGTTCATAGACACACCTCTATCATTGTATTTTCTTAAATCTATCATTTATGTTAAATTTAGTCAATTATTTTTTAAGGATTTATTTTTTACTTTACACAATAAAAACTTTTGTTAAACTAAGATACAATTCTAGTTATTGATGTGAAAGAAGGGATTAATTAATGAATCCATTACTACTCGATTTTCCAACAGAGTTTCCAACAGAAAGATTACTCATTCGCATGCCAAAACCAGGAGACGGAGGGGTAGTTTATCATTCAATAAATGCTTCAATTGATGAACTTAAACCTTGGATGCCCTTTGCTCAAAAAGAACAGACTCTAGAGGAAGTAGAAACAAATATTAGAGAATCCTATATTAAGTTTTTAAAAAGAGAGGATTTACGTTTACTTGTCTTTTTAAAAGAAACTGGTCAATTTGTTGCCTCCTCAGGATTGCATAGAATAAATTGGTCCATACCAAGCTTTGAAATAGGTTATTGGGTAGATACCCGTTATAGTGGAAAAGGATATATGACTGAAGCTGTGCAAAGAATCACAGAGTTTGCATCCCAAGAGTTAAAAGCAAGGAGAATAGAAATTTGCTGTGATTCGAGAAATTTAAAGAGTCGTGCTATCCCAGAGAAACTAGGATATATATTAGAAGGCACTCTAAAAAATGAAGGGTTATCAGCTGATGGAAATGGGTTAAGGGACACTTGTATATATGCTAAAATATTCTAATTATATAAACAAAAATCCGTTAGAATTTAATCTAACGGATTTATTCATTCAGGAATGAGACTTTTCAAGTTGTACAAGTAGACCATGATTAATTTTATTAAGCAATGGATTGGATAAGAAGTACACGGTAAAAAGTAAATAACCTGTACCAGCAATCAATAATATAATATACTCTGAAGTTAGTTCTCCTAATATCCCTCCTAATAAGTATCCAATTGGACTAAGTGATCCTAATAAGGACGTTAAGAAAGCAAACCCAGAACCGATGTAATCTTTTGGTAAGTTAACTTGAATAAGAGTATAAACAAAAACACTTAACACACCTACACCTGTCCAAGCTAAACCGAACAAAATATAAGGAATAAGGAACTGTTCATTAACAATGATGGCAAATATCCATGAAGTTCCAGATAATAAAGAGATTGTTGGCATTAATCTGTTTAAAGGAAGATTTTCAAGCTTGCTAGATAAGGTAGTTCCAACTAAAGTACCAACTGACATTGCTGTTAACCAAAACCCATATTCAGCAGCATTGTTAGATATAATGGGTAACATGGCAATGCCCATAGTAGCCATAAAATTAATGCCAATAATCCCAAAAAGGATATTTAGAAGTATTTTTTGTTTACGTACGATCCGATATCCTTCAATGAAATCTATTTTATACTGTTCGAAAAAACCGTTAGATACAGGTTCAGATTCTTTATCTGATCGAGGCACCTTTAAATAAAAGAGAAATATTAGTCCAGTTAAAAAAAGCATCATACTATTGGAAAGATAAATAAAACCAAGTCCAATAAAAGTGATTAGGAGTCCTGATATAGCATTACAAATCATATCTAACGATTGATATGAGAAAGCAAAAATAGAATTTACTTTCGTTAAATTTTCACGTTTAGTTAAACGCTCTATTAAAGCACTTTCTGTAGGATAGGTTATCTCAGAAAAGGAAAGTGCTACATACATGAGGAAGAGCAACAGTGGTATCCATAATACATCAAAAAAATAAAAAATTGAAATCATTCCAACCAATATAGCTTGTCCAATTACTGAAAAATATAATATTCTTTGTTTTGAAAATCTATCAATGATTGGTCCATATAAAAATTGCAATGTAACTGGTAGAATTCCAATGGCGCTTGTTATTCCTACAAGCAAGGTAGAATCTGTTAAGCTTTTTACATACCACACAGTGGCAACCAGATAAAAACTATCTGCGAAATTAGTAAAGATTCTTCCAATCAATAAGATGGTTAGTTGTTTATTCAATTGTTATTCCTCCTATAAATTAAGGTGTGAAGTAACACTTTAATCATGGAGGACCTCTGGTATAATAGCGTTAATGATCAAACGGATTTAGAAATTCAATTTCAATCATTCTATTTTCTCCTTTTAATTTATATTCAAACATTATATCAATGATTATATAGAAAGGATATAAAATGATTAGTAAAAATGAAAGTTGGGGGAGTAAACATTTAATAAAATTGAAATTGGAACCGAGAGAATAATTTCATTGGAGAGATATCAAAATGAAAAAGATTATAAATAAGGAATTAAAGTACAATAGGATAGAAGTATCACCTTCCTCTAAGAAAAAAAAGAAAACAATTATTTTCTATCATGGATGGGGAACTACGGTTGAAAGTAATATGGATGTTGCAGAAGTGTTGGCAAATGAGGGTTATCAAGTAATTTTTCCAGAAATTATTTATCATGATACAAGGAATTGTTTGGAGAATCATTTTGATGAAGAAATAATACAAAGCTACTTTTGGAAAACTATTATTACAATGATTAAAGAGTGGGATAAGTTTATTCAAGTGATAGGAATCCCTGAACACGAAATCATTCTTGTCGGCAGTTCTATGGGAGGTTTTATTGCCAATGGTATTTTTGCAACTAGGCAATCGTTAGGTGGTTTAGTTAATATAAATGGTTCAGGATCATTTGTTTTATCAGAACAGATTTTTAGAAAACAAGTGGAACGACCTGAATTATCTACAGTTGAATATAATCTATTAAAAAGGTATGATCCTGTACAGTTTGAAAACTGTTCTGCACCAGTATTACTAATGCATGGAGATTCTGATACTACTGTATCTATTGATGGGCAGAAAGATTATTATTTATATCTAACTGAAATTAAAAAAAGAGAGGATGTTGATTTATTTATTTATGAAAATACAAACCATGTCATTACACTAAGTATGGTGAAAGATTTGATAAAGTGGTTAAATATTTAAAAATAACATTAATAAAATGTTTATTAAATAATGATTTTACAATCTGGAATTATCATAAAATTATAACTTTTTCACCCCATATACAAGATGAATATACTCATTAATCTGCTGATAAATGGTGATGAATCCCATGTGATTTAATTGTTTTATTAATTCAGAACGATCTGTATATTGTTTATCTTTACGCGGCGGTACTTTATTTTCATACATAAAATCTATAATACATATACGCCCTTGAGGTTTTAATACACGGTTTACTTCATCTAAGGCTAACACTTTCTGTTCATCCAAAAGATGATTGTACGTAAAACTAGATATAACAAAGTTAAATTCACCATTAGAAAAGGGGATAGCAAGAAAATTTCCGAGTTTTGTTTCAATTTCAGGATATTTTATTTCACATTGTTTTAACATTTCCTTGGACTGATCTATCCCCTTCATTTGAACACCTTTTAAGATGAATTTACTTGCAAAGTTACCTGTACCAACTCCTATATCTAATCCAATCTCTTCTTTTTTCGGTGAGATGCATTCAACTGCTGCATTTAATGAAAGTTTATAATCTTCAATTTGTATCATTTCAGGGAATAGATTTAACAACTGTTGATCAAAAGTAGGGGCTAGTTTATCAAATCCCCATTGGTCGCTCCATTGTTTACGAATTGCATTTAATCTTTTTGAACCATTAGCAAGTTCAAAAATATCTTCTAAATTTAAAGTTTCTCTAACTTTTAATTTATCTATCATTTGTTCTATCGTATCAAGTTGTTGTTTTAATTCTACCCACCGAGAATACATACTTGCTCGTTGTAAATTTAAATAGTATTCCACTTCTTTTTTATCTTCTTGTTCGATATTTAATAGCACTTTTTTTATCTCTTCCAATGGAATTCCAATTTCTCTAAGTGAAATAATTGTTTGTAACCGCCAGATATCTGTTTCATTAAAAATGCGATACGAATTCTCGCTTTGTTTTTCAGGTGAGATGAGACCTTTTTCTTCATAGAAACGGATTGCTCGTGTGGAGATATTTAATTTCTTAGCTATTTCGTTTATTTTCATTTTGTTCATCCTTAATAACTTCTATTTTATTTTTTGTACAATAGATTATCTTCACTTATATGCTCTGACTATATTATAAACATTAACGTTACTGGAAGGTAAATAACAAACAAAAAAGCTTGAGAAAATTTATTCTCAAACTTTTATAGATTTTTTTCAGTACACAAAAATGGGATCGTCTTAAGCTCAAAATTTTATTTGTAATATAACTCATTATTAATATTTGAAATATAATATAATTCCTATTCTTTTACAATCCCTAAAACAAAACCATCATACCCTTTTGATCCCACAGTTTGAATAGCTGTTGAATCTATACGAGATTCTTTTGATAGTAAATCAAATAATTGACGAGTACCTTGTACACCTAAGTCTTCACTCTCACTATCTATGATTTTTCCACTACGTACCACATTATCCACTATGATAACCGCTCCAGGATTAGCCAGCTTTAATGCCCATTTTACATAGTTTGGATTGTTAGGTTTATCGGCATCAATAAAGATGAAGTCAAATTTCGGGACAGCTTTTTCTTCAAGAACTTGTAATGAATCAAGGGCTGCTCCTACAATGACTTCAATCTTATTTTCTAATCCTGCTTTTTTTATGTTTTCTCTAGCCACTTTTGCATGTTTAGGATCAAATTCAAGTGTAGTAAGGTGCCCATCTTCTGGTAAAGCTCGACCAAGCCAAACACTACTATAACCACCAAGGGTTCCAATTTCTAATATGTTTTTGACTCCTTTTAGCTTGGCAAGCAGGTAAAGTAATTTCCCTTGATTTGCAGAGACATCAATAGCAGGTAAGTCTGCTTCTGTATTTGCTTTCAATATGGAATCCATGATTGGATCACTCGAACCAAGTTTATTACTAAAATAAAAATCTACATCATTCCAATTTTCTGATATGTCCATAACAATCAATCACTCCTTAAATTAAAGTTTTTTCTCTCTATAGATTATATTATAACTTTGAAATTTCATTATGATCAAATTTGAAAGATAATAGATTAGTTTATATCAGAATTGATTAATATAAATTAGATGAGAGATTGATTCAATCTGAAACATTTTTATTTATTATACATAAGTTTTATTCTATAGGTTGTTGGCTCTTGTACTATGGACTCAAATTTTAATGAATACAAATCAAATTCATAAATTACTAACCAGATTGAATCATTTTCTTTTGAATAATTAGGTTTTCCAAATTCACGAATTACATCATCTAGTGTTATGTTTAACTGATCTTCGTTATATTCAATACTGCTTATGTGGAGAGGAGGCTCTGATCCATCATCAGGGAAGAAATAAACACATTTATTATACTTTAAACCTTTTCCACCTTCCCAATAAAATATATCCTCTTGAGTTCCTAACTCGTCTATAATTACTTCCTGTGTAATAGATTCTGACAATTGAATTTCACAACCATCAAGTATTCCCTTCTTCGCATTATCTAAGAAGTTTTCCCCAAATACAGAGTCCTCTGACTGATTACAACCTGTGAGGATTACCAGAAAAATTAATAGAAATAGTAGTTTTTTCATACCTCATTCCCCTTTGTTATGAATTTTTCTATGTTTTGATTGGTTAATTTGAAGAAGGTATTCTGGATTATTTTTCTTCGATCCTTAACACTATCAAGCCATTTGGATACACATTCTACCATACTGCAATCAAATATAGTAAAAGGCATGCCAAGTTTAAAGATTGATCCTGTAATCCCGCTAATTTTTACATATAGATCCAATAATACTAAATAAACCCTATAAAAACAATCCAACTCCTAATCTCCAAATGTTTGCAGACATAAATAATATGAAGTATGCCATTATGGCCCAAACTATAAAGAGGACAATAAATTCCCAATACAATTCATTTAATAGATGATAGAAAATTTAATAATTATTTCGTTTTATTTTTATATCATAGTAAACAAAATGTAATACATCATACAAATTTGAAAGGTGTCTCATTAAATGCACTCGGTTGGGTAAATTATAGAGATTTATGGTTTGAAGGTGAAAATAACTAATTTTCTATTGCCAACTTAAAGTTGTTTTTGGTATTATATAATTCTCTGCGCATTTTCCGTTCATAATCATTTTGAAGACGGAGGTGTATCATGTTATTTGCTATATTAGCAAAGAAGAACTATGCGAGAAATTTACAGTATCGGAGCTCGCATCTCGTACATAATGTCGCTAGTATTATTTTTGGATTTGTGTACGTATCGATTTGGATTGGCATTGGTGAAAGCAACTCTTTAGGAGAATATGGTGTAAAGGGGATGGTATCTTATATTGCTTTTAATCAAGCATGCTTGTGGTTAACGATATTTATTACAAATAGTTTAGGAATGGAGCAATCTGTTCGTACAGGTCAGATTTCATTGGACCTTATGCGTCCTGTTCATTTGTTTTATCATTTAATGAGCAAAGAGTGGGGGCAGATTATTTATCAATTCATTTACAAGTTTCTCCCGATTTATTTCATTTATTATTTTTTACTTTCTCTTCAAGTTCCTCATCAGTTTTCTACTTATCTCTGGACAGCAATCGGCCTTATTTTAGCAGGATATATATGTATTTGCATCAACTACTTAATTGGTGTTGTTTCATTATGGACAACTGAATCCAAATGGTTGTATTGGGTTAACTATGCCTTTAGCATGTTATTATCGGGATTTTTTATTCCTTTGGAGTGGTTGCCGAATGGATTATATCAATTAAGCATTTATTCACCGTACCCTTACATTCAATATCATATCACTAGAATTTATTTAGGTTATGAAAGTTACTCAATACTGCTTGGCTCTGTAGTGTGGTGTGTCTTTTTTACGCTTTTATGTCTCGTTGCAACTTCTATCATGAGAAAAAAATTAGAATTACAGGGAGGGTGAGCGCATGCATATGTACCTTTTATTAATTAGAGCCAGTATTAAAAGTCGATTACAACACAAATTTAATTTTATCTTTTCTTCTATAATGGCAACATTCATCAATGTGTCTGAATTTATGATGATTGCGATTGTATTATTGAAGTTCGATTCTATTAAAGGGTGGAGTTTATACGAAGTAGGATATTTATACTCTATCATTTTATTATCCAAAACGGTTTATCGTACATTTGCTTCAGACGTACATCATTTAGAAAAATATCTTGTGAGTGGGGATCTGGATTCCTTTTTCATTCGCCCGATCCCGATACTCCTTAGTTTGATGTCACAAAATTTCTTCATTCTAATGGGAGAGTTTTTACAAGGGATTTTTATTGTTACGATCTGTATTCAACATTTTCTCAGTATTGGACAAGTAGATTTGTGGGTGATTCCAATCACCATACTGATTATTGTAGCAGGATCACTAATATTATTTTCCATCGGACTTGTTACGGCTACTTTTGGATTTTGGATCACTAGAATTGAGATGCTGCAAAATGTGACTGAAGATGCTGCTATGAATGCTGTAAGGTATCCATTATCGTTATATCCTAATTGGTTAAAAAACATATTTCTAACGTTGTTACCTCTAGGTTTTATTAACTATTTACCAGCTTTATATGTTTTAAAACAAGATCTAGGTGTTTGGATCATAGGAGCTACAATATTAGTCACTTGTATATGTTTGTGGGTTAGTTTGCGGTTTTGGAAAATAGGGCTTTCTAGATATCAAAGTACGGGTAGCTAAAAAGGAGGAGATAAGATGATTGAAGTCCAACATATTCAAAAACAATTTAAAATTCCAATTGTAAAAAAAGGACGATTTTCAGGAGTACGGACATTGTTTTCAAGAGAGTATGTTACGAAAGAAGCTGTAAAAGACATTAGTTTTACAATTAAAGAAGGAGAGTTTGTAGGTTATATTGGTCCAAACGGAGCTGGGAAATCCACAACGATTAAAATGTTAACAGGTATCCTTCATCCAACACAAGGGAATGTACGGATCATGGGATATAATCCACATCAGGATAGAAGGAAGGTCGTTCGTCATTTAGGTGTTGTATTTGGTCAGAGAACACAGCTATGGTGGGATTTACCTGTCATAGATTCCTTTGAAATTCTAACTGTAATGTATAAAGTGGATAAAAAAGAAGCGGAGCGAAGATTATCCAAATTAACTGAACTGCTGGGGTTACATGAGTTTATTCATACCCCGGTGCGTAAGCTTTCATTAGGGCAACGCATGAGAGCAGATATTGCGGCTTCACTTCTCCATGATCCAGAAATTTTATTTTTTGATGAACCTACGATTGGTTTGGACGTTGTAGCAAAAAGGAACATTCGTGATCTTTTAAAAACATTGAACAAAGAATTGAATAAGACAGTAATGTTAACCACTCATGATATGGATGATATCGAGCAGTTATGTGAAAAAGTGATTGTCATTAATGATGGGAAAATCGTATATAACAATACGATCCCTCAGTTGAGAAACCAGATTGGATTGCCTACAATCATGAAAATATCTTTTGTAGGAGAACTCCAAATTCCTAAGAACCACAATACTTCGATCTTCATCGTTGAAAGAAAAAATTTAACCATTACAATCCAATATAACCGCCAGCAAATGAAAGCGATGGATGTATTACAAATTGTTCAAGGTTGGGGAGAAATTGATGATATACATATGGACGAACCTCAATTAGAAGAAATCATTCAGAAAATATATCAAGTGCCGGCAGTACCTAAAGATTCCTTGTCCGTTTTTTAACATTCATATTACTCCCACTTTACTTAAATGAGGTGGGAGTATAATATTTAAAATGATAAAATAGTTTTAGTGTCTGCATATCCGTATTTACATAGAATAAGGAGTTATTTTTCATGACAATCAACAAAGAACTTGTTCGCAAAAATTTCAGTCGACATGCGTTTGAGTATGATTTATATGCAAAAATTCAAAAAGTGATGGCTAATAAGCTACTACAATTAATACAGCACAATACATCAAAACCATACCCAAAAATATTAGAAATTGGCTGTGGGACAGGAAACTTAACGAAACTACTCCTTGAACACTATCCAAATGCAAAATACACTGTTTTTGATTTGTCTGAATCCATGATTCAACAAACCAAACGTAAAATTGGAGGGATGCAAAAAAACATAGATTTCTTTGCAGTGGATGCGGAGCGTATTCTAAATCGTGACCGAACGAAGAAAGCATCAGAAGCTTTCGATAATATCTTTGAACAAACCTACGATTTAATTATTTCAAATGCTACCTTTCAGTGGTTTAATACTCCTGAACAAACCATTGAAGCTTACATGAATAGTTTAAATACAAACGGAGTATTTGCTTTTACTACTTTTGGTCCAGATACGTTTTATGAGTTACATACTTCTTTTTACGAGGTTGAAAAACAGTTGAATTTGGCACATCAACAACATGGTCAGAAATTTATGAGCATGAATGAGTGGCGGCAAGTATTTAAACAACAAATGAATGAAATTTGTATAGTGGAAGAAAAGATAGCAGAACAGTACGAAAGTGTTAGAGAATTCATGCACCATGTTAAAAGAGTAGGGGCTGGAAATGCTAATAAACATGACTCTTCTCAAGCAGATATAGGTATAAATCGCAGATTGATTTTAAATATGGAGAAATACTATGCAAAGCATTTTGCCACGGCTCAAGGAGTTCAAGCTACATATCATTTATGTTATGGAGTATATGAGAAATAAGAAAATTTGTATCTTGTTCACGGTTTAATTTGTCGAATATCGTCATATTGTGTAATTTACATTTAATTTGATTTATATTAAGATTGTTATGTTGTTATACATACTTTTACTTTGAAAGGCGGATCTTTAAATATGAAAAAGTCAAAGAAAAAACTAGTGCTTAATACGGCATTAGCGTTAGGTCTAGTCATTCCATCCGTACTACCTACTGTATCTTATGCAGAGGAAAATAAAGATATCGTAAACCTTAGAGTTTTGGAGACTACGGATATCCACGTAAACCTAGTAAACTATGATTACTATAAAGACTTGGAAGTTGATGGTTTCGGACTTGCGAAAACGGCTTCATTAATTAAAAAAGCAAGAGAAGAAGCAACAAACAGTTTATTATTTGATAATGGAGATCTTATTCAAGGAAACCCATTAGGGGACTATGTAGCTAAAATCGATGAGTTAGAAGTTGGAGAAACTCATCCAGTATATAAAGCAATGAATTTATTAGATTATGATGCTGGAAATATCGGAAATCATGAATTTAATTATGGTTTAGATTTCCTTGAAAAAAGTTTAGCAGGATCAAATTTCCCATACGTAAATGCAAACGTGTACATTGATGATCAAGATGATGATCCAACAAATGATGAAAACTATTTTACACCATACTTAATTTTAGATCGTGAAGTTGTGGATGAAGACGGAGAAACTCATACTTTAAAAGTAGGAGTGATTGGTTTTACTCCACCTCAAATCATGAACTGGGATAAGAAGAATTTAGAAGGCAAAGTGATTGCCAAAGATATTGTAGAAACGGCTGAAAAGTTTGTACCTGAAATGAAAGAAAAAGGTGCGGATATCATCATCACTATACCACATTCAGGTTTAGGGGTATCAAATAAGGAAGGGTTACAGGAAAACGCAATATTTGATTTAAGTAAAGTAGAAGGAATTGATGCGATTTTATTCGGACATTCTCATCAAGTTTTCCCAAGTGCTTCTTATGCAGATATTGAGGGAGTAGATGTAGAAGCTGGAACCATTAATGGTATATCCGCAGTGATGCCTGGTTTCTGGGGAGATCACTTAGGCGTTATTGATTTTGAACTAGAAAAGAAAGATGGTAAATGGGTGGTAAATTCATCACAATCATCTGTACAAAAGATATATGATAAAGATACAAAAACATCTTTGGTTGATGCAGACGCTGAAATTGTTGAAGCAGTAAAAGAAGACCATGATGCAACAATTGAATGGGTAAGAAGTGCTGTTGGGGAAACTACAGCTCCAATTAATAGTTATTTTGCATTAGTTCAAGATGATCCATCTATTCAAATTGTTACAAATGCACAAAAATGGTATGTAGAAAAATTCATTCAAGGTACAGAATATGACGGAATTCCAGTTGTATCCGCTGGCGCACCATTTAAAGCTGGTGGACGTGGAGGAGTAAGTTACTTTACAGATGTACCTACTGGTGAAATTGCAATTAAAAATGTTGCCGATTTATATTTATATCCAAATACATTACAAGCTGTTCTTATTAATGGTGATGATTTAAAGCAATGGTTGGAAATGTCTGCAGGACAATTTAATCAAATTGATACATCCGTTAAAGAAGAACAAGCATTAATTAATACAGTTTTCCCTACTTACAACTTTGATGTTATTGATGGTGTGACTTATGAAGTTGATGTTACGAAACCAGCAAAATATGATTATAAAGGAAATGTTGTTAATCCAGATAGTAGTCGTATTGTGAATTTACAGTTTGAAGGTCAACCTGTTTCTGCAGAACAGAAATTTATTGTAGCTACTAATAACTATCGTGCTAATGGTGGTGGAAACTTCCCTGGTATTAGTGGTGAGAAAGTAATCATTGAATCTCCAGATGAAAACCGCCAAATTATTATCAACTACATTTTAGAAAAACAAAAGATTAACCCATCTGCGGATATGAACTGGACATTTGCGCCAATTGATGCCAATGTGAATGTAACGTTTGAAACTTCTCCAGAAGCTCAAAAATATGTAGAAGATGAAAGCTTCAAGTATATTGAAACTGGGGAAAATGGTTTTGCTAAATTTTCAATTGCTTTAGGGAATGGTGAAACTTCAGAAGATACAACTGGAGAAGTTACTGAAGAAACACCTACTGAAGAAGGAACAGAGGAAAATAATGAAGAAACAACTACTGATGTAACAGAGGAATCTACAACAGAAGGTACTTACGTTGTTCAATCAGGTGATAACTTATGGAAAATTGCTGCTACTCATTTAGGGGATGGATCCAAATGGGAATCTATCTACGAAATGAATAAAGATGTGATTGGAAACAATCCTCATCTAATCGTACCTGGTCAAAAAATCTTACTACCTTAAAATCAATTACTTTAAAGTCGATTCTTGCCTCTAGGAATGAATCGGCTTTTTTCATGCAACACTTTCATATAAAATACCTTCCTACATATTGACATCTATTTTTAGTATGTGTTATATAAAAATAGGTGATACTGCACATTTTTATGAATTAAAAGTAATTTGTATTGTTTTATATTTGAAAGGAGTAATACTATTCATGGCAAAAAGACAGTTTAAAGCAGAATCCAAGAGACTGCTAGAAATGATGATTAATTCAATTTATACTCAGAAAGAAATATTTTTAAGAGAGCTTGTATCCAATGCAAGTGATGCAATGGATAAAATATACTACAAAGCACTAACTGATGATGAATTAGTATTTAATCAAGAAGATTATTTTATTAAAGTAACAACTGATAAAGAAAAGAGATTATTAACGATCACAGATACAGGGATTGGTATGACAAAAGAAGAATTGGAAAATAATCTTGGAGTCATTGCCAAAAGTGGTTCGTTAGCATTTAAATCAGAAAATGAATCAAAAGATGGGCATGATATCATTGGCCAATTTGGTGTAGGATTCTACTCCGCTTTTATGGTTTCTGATGAAATTACTGTTATCAGTAAAGCTTTAGGTAATGATGAGGCGTTTAAGTGGAAATCTAAAGGTGCGGATGGATATACGATCGTTACAACGGAGAAAGACACCATTGGTACAGAAATTGTTTTAAAAATAAAAGAAAATACTGAAGATGATCAGTATGATGAGTATTTAGAGGAAGATCGATTAAAAGCGGTAATTAAAAAATACTCAGATTTCATTAGATATCCAATTAAAATGGATGTGAAAGAGCAAAGACCTAAAGAAGGCAGCGAGGACGAACTTGAAGAGGTTGTAGAAGAGCAAACCATAAATAGTATGGTTCCGATTTGGAGAAAGAATAAAAACGAACTTACAACAGAAGATTATGAAAACTTCTATGCTGAAAAGCATTACGGTTATGATAAACCACTTAAACACATTCATATAAGTGCTGATGGAACTGTAGTTTATAAAGCCATATTATTTATTCCAGAAAGTACACCTTTCGATTATTATACGAAAGAATATGAAAAAGGACTAGAGTTATATTCCAGTGGTGTATTGATTATGGATAAGTGTGCTGACTTGCTTCCTGATTACTTTAGTTTTGTCAAAGGGATGGTAGATTCAGAAGACCTTTCTCTAAATATTTCAAGAGAAATGTTACAGCATGATCGACAGTTAAAACTGATTGCAAAAAACATTAAGAACAAAATTAAAAGTCAATTGCAGAATTTGTTAAAGGATGAAAGAGATAAGTACGAAAAGTTCTATGAATCTTTTGGCAGACAATTAAAACATGGCGTTTATAGTGATTATGGTGCAAACAAAGACGTGCTACAGGATTTATTAATGTTCTACTCATCTAAAGAGAAGAAATTAGTAAGCTTGAGTGAATACGTTGATGGAATGCCTGAAGATCAAAAGTACATCTACTACGCTTCTGGAGAGTCCATCGATAGAATCGAAAAACTTCCACAGACAGAATTAGTGTTGGATAAAGGATACGAGATTTTATACTTTACTGAAGATATTGATGAGTTTGCAATCAAGATGCTGATGAATTATAAAGAAAAAGAATTCAAATCCGTATCAAGCGGTGATTTAGGAATAGAGTCGGATGATAATGAGAACAAATCCGATGAAGAGGAAAACGACAATAAAGAATTATTTGAAGCTATGAAAAGTGTGTTGTCAGACAAAGTAAAAGACGTAAAAGCTTCAAAAAGACTAAAAAATCACCCTGTATGTTTGTCTACAGAAGGTGAATTGTCCATAGAAATGGAAAAAATACTAGCACAGATGCCTGACAACCAAGGTGTAAAAGCAGAGAAAGTATTGGAAATCAACGTAAATCATGAAGTATTCCAGTCCTTAAAAACAGCTTATACAAATGATAAAGATAAATTAAATCTATATACAAACTTATTGTACAATCAAGCGTTATTGATTGAAGGATTATCCATTGGAGATCCTATAGAATTTACAAACGACATTTGTAAAATCATGGTTTAATCGATCAACAATATTGAAAATATCAAGAGCCTGTTTCTGATATAGTCAGAACGGGTTCTTGATATTTTAAAACATGAGTAAGGGAAGTGAATTTTGTAAGTTGGGAGTTACTAATGATGAGAGAAATTGGAATGAATCGGATTTCTAAAAACAGAATACTAGCTCATATTATTTCAGCAGTTACCACATTAAGCTCTTATTTTGTTTTCTTTAGGAGACAAAAAATGAAGTGGTTTAGACGGATACATTGGATAGTATTAATAATTGTAATTTTGGAGTTTCTTTCTGAAATGATTATTTAACTCCAGCTCTTAACCTACTAATTCCCTTTTCTAATTTTTCTTCTTCTAAATTCCCATAACCTAATATAATCTTATTTAGATGTTTTCCTTTTTGGATTGCATGATGCTCAACAGGATAGATTTTAACTTGATGTTCTTTCAAAATGTTCTGAACTATTTCCTCA
The DNA here is from genome assembly GCF_010078385.1 of Chengkuizengella sediminis. Taxonomy (NCBI): domain Bacteria; kingdom Bacillati; phylum Bacillota; class Bacilli; order Caryophanales; family Paenibacillaceae; genus Chengkuizengella; species Chengkuizengella sediminis. The sequence continues at coordinate 52,017 of NZ_SIJC01000004.1, read as the reverse complement.
GTAAAAGAAATGTTTTCAAATTCAGCAATGAGGTGTAAACCTGTAGAATCACCTAATATATTTACTTGGTTTCCGAATTGTTTAACTAAACATTCTTTCAAACAATCCCTGCGTTTTTTATAGATTTTTCTCATCTTTCTAATATGGCGTTCTAAGTATCCTTCATCAATAAAACGCGCGATTGTCAGTTGTTCTAATGTAGGGGTGTGAAGATCCGTTAACCACTTTAGATTTTTACCACGTTCTACAAGTGAGTTAGGCAGAATGATATACCCTATTCTAAGGGCAGGAGAGAGTATTTTGCTAAATGTTCCGATGTATATCACTCTTTCTGGATCTAGTCCTTGAATAGAGCTAATAGGCGAGCCTTCAAATCGATATTCACTATCATAATCATCCTCTACAATGAAACAATTGTGCTGTCTAGCATATTGAATGAGTTGAATACGTCGATGGATAGGTAGAATACCACCTAGCGGAAATTGATGAGAAGGAGTAACATAGATGAAACCTGGATTAATATCTGTAGGAATTAGCTCCGTTTGCATGCCATGTTCATCAACTGGAATAGGGCATAGATTAGCTCCTGTTGCTGTAAATATAGTATGGAGTTCATATGTAATTGGATCTTCAATACAAACATCACTTCCATGAGAAAGTAATAATTGAGTGACCAGAGAGAAGGATTGAGTTGCTCCAGTTGTGATCACTACCTGATCAGGTGAGCAATGTACTCCTCTTGTTTTAAATAAGTATTCACATAAGACATTTCTTATTTCAGAAAGACCTTCTGGTTTTCCATAACCAAAAATAGAATCAGGTGCTTCCAAGGATACTTCACGAGAGAGCTGACCCCATTTTTTCTTTGGAAATAGATCTAATGCTGGAATACCAGATCTGAAATCAATGACATCTTCATCTGAAGCATCCATACTTGGTTCGATTTTTTCAGCAATTATTGAAGAATTATACTTAGTTTCCTGTTCTAAGTAAGTACCCTCAGCTACATAAGTTCCTCTACTTTGTTTGAACTCGATAAAACCTTCCGCATAAAGTTGATCATATGCTTCTAAAACTACATTTCTTGACACATTTAAGTTAGAGGAAAGTTCTCTTGTAGATGGTAATCTCTCACCACTAATTAATTTACCTAGTAGGATTTGAGTTCTAATTTGCTCATAAACTTGTCTAATTAAGGATTTATTTATCGTTCGATCTATTGGTATCCACATGATAGGGTGCTCCTCCATTAATAAGTGATTACTTTAGATACAGAATATTAGTGAAATGAGGGATACATACCGTTTCATTCATATCTATGTTTTTTCCCTATTATATCAAATAAACAGCCTCACAAGCAGAATGAAGGCAGATTACGAAGTTACTGACTTAAATACTGTACGGTTAGATACTTATACAATTTTGTATCATTTAAATATACGAATGTCTATAGGCACATGTGGTACCATAAAAATCTTTATTTAGTGGTCCTATATAAGACCAGTTTATCATGTTACTTTTAAGTGAGAAAGTTAATCATATTAACTTCATAATGAAAGGAGTAATTTGATGTTATCTACTGAAGAGTTGGTTGCTGCTAATGCATTAAAAACTATTGCAAGGAATGAACAGGTTAAACAATATGTTGAAAATTCAATGGATATATACTCTATACTTAAAAAAGCAGCTAAACGTTTTATTACAGGTGAAACAAGAGAGGAGGGGATACAGAAGGCTAAAGAATTAAATACTAAAGGTTATCCAGTATCATTGGAATATATCGGAGAAAATACATCTACTGAGGAGGAAAGTTGGAAAGCTAAGAATGAAATGATTCAATTGATTGAGGATATTAGTAGTGAAGGAATTGATTCTATTATTTCCTTGGATTTATCTCATATAGGTTTAGCTGTGAATGAAGATCTAGCAATAGAACACTTGAAGGAAGTAGCGGAAATCGCAAAACAACGAGGTTGTTATTTAATGATCAGCATGGAAGAATCAACAAAAACAGATAAAATTCTAAGTATTTATAAAAATATCTCCACTTTATACGATAACGTAGGCATTACGCTTCAAGTAAATTTAAAAAGATCTTTTGATGATCTAAAAGATCTGCTTCAGTATCCTGGTAAAATACGCTTAGTGAAAGGAGCCTATAAAGAGTTACCAGAAATTATGATTCCTCGATCAGAAGAATTAAATCATAGATATTTGCAGTTTATACAAATATGTGAGGAAGCAAACCATCCTATATCTATCGCTACTCATGATGAAGATCTATTAAATGACATAAAAGAGAGTAGTGATTATTTTGCAAAAGCGAATGTAGAGATAGAGATGTTATATGGTATTAGGCAAGATCTAATTAAAAAGTATAAAGAAGAGGGTTATAACTCAAGAGTATACATGTTATATGGTACGGAATGGTTTTTATATGTATGTCATAGAGTTGCTGAAAATCCTTCTAACATATATCAATTTATCTCTGATATGGTGAATCCAATAGCTGCAGAAGAAGAAAAGTATTAATAGACTAGGGAGATGTAGGTAGGGAGATGTAGGTAACTCCTTTTGTAAACATGTAAGGTGATTGCAATGTGTAGCATCATTTACCTATTTTCTTTTTGTCATTTTTGTATCCACGGCTTTTGGATTAAATCCTAATTATCTGGGAGTTATTCAAAGAATATTATATCTTGGAAGTTTCAGTTGGATTGTTTTCTTTTCTACAAAAACTTAATAATTTACAGCGGATGCCTTTCGATAAGGGAGACTCATTTTACTTCTATGATCAGCCAATTCCAACACTGACAACTATCTGTCTTTGAGTCTCCTAAGGTATTCATCATACAATTTTATTTATTCATTTCCTGTTTCACTTTTTCCCACACTTTCTCTACATCAAGTGGTTGAAAAGGGGTTTTCTTAAACTCCTCTTGGCATAACTTGTATATTGCTCGATTGTAAGGAGATTTAAGATTTGCCATATCTGCTAAGTGTATAAAATATCCATTTAATGATTCCAACTCGGAATCACTTTGCCCGCGTTGTATAATGTCTTGCCCCATACTGCTCATCACCATTTTGGAAAGGTTCTTTCTAAAGATCCCATCTGTAAGAAAATGGGGTAGCTTTACAGCCATAGTCATGGTTAACCAAGAAGGCATACCACCTAGACGACATTCCTTATACCCTGATGCTTTAATAATTTCCACACCTTCATACAGTAAATGGATTAAGATCTTTTTAAATAAACGAAAATTGTTAATTTCTCGACAACCATGACCTACTAAGGTTGTGAAGGAATTTGTTAGATTGACAATCATCTTTGAATGAGCTGCATCCTGTAGATGATCTGTGATGACCGTCTCTACTCCCAAATTAAATATATCTGAAACCAATTTCATCTCTGCTTCCAAAGAATTGTCTGGTGTACCTAGGATGAATGGACCCTTCTTCTGATATCCTATTACACAAGGCTCATCAATCCAAGCATTATAGCTGACTACTCCATAGATGATTTTTTTAAAATATTTGGGGAGTATCCGTTGGTTTTCCACCCCGTTTTGGAGAGCAACAATGATGGTATTTTCATCTAACTTATCCTGTATAGCCTGAGCTATTGAATCTAGGCTATAGTTTTTCACAGCTAAGACCACAATATCGACTCTTTCTAACTCTGACAAGTCACTAATAGATTGAACACGTATCGTTTCTGCCTTTTCTTTCCCCCCTTGTTGATAGGCAATGATTCCCCTACTCTTTAGTCCCTCTGCTACTTCACCACGATCGAGAATATATGTATTTTTGTATTTAGGACTAAGCCATGCACCAAGTGTTCCACCGATCGCCCCTGCTCCCAAGATAACCAAATTTTTCCCCACACTTCCCATACGCTTTCCCCCTTGATTTGTTTATCAAAGTTATTGTGTTTAAGTTTTGCATGAACGGTTTCAAATTGGACAAAATGATTGTTTTTTGCTAGATAGGTTTTGAGTATATTTTAGAGAGGTGATTTATAATCAGAGTTTGGCAAATCAAAGGCTGCCGTCATTCCCTTCGTAAAACGTGTTTGGAAAGGTTGTTCCTCAATTTCGAGGTCCTTTAGTACTTTCCCGCTTGGCGTGTTTCCGATTTTCAAGTAATTTTGATCTGGTTTTACATTTTTATTAAATAGTAGTTTTATGTTCTTATTCACATTGAAGGTAGATTTGAAGTTCGTCTCACTTTGCAAAAACTGATTATTAAAACGTGAATATAAGTTAGAAGTAACATCAAATTTAGTAGGATTACCATTCATAGGGACAGATAGTTCAAAGTACGATTGACCATCTTCCTCTTTTGCCACGGTAATGCATTTTCCTTCTTTCTCAAAGATGTCTATTTCTTGAGTTACTTTCGGAAGTCCCCAAATCTTATGACCCCGGATTGTATTTTCAAGTGATGTAACAGGCATAGAAAATACATAGTAACCAAAATTTTTAAACATTTTTTCAGAGACCATAGGAAGAATGGGAGGGTTGAAACCTGGGTCAACTAAGATGGGAATGCTCATTGCTATTTCGTTGTAACCTGGTATACCTAGAACATTTTTGTATTCATAACAGGAGAAGACTACGATCGTACGACCTTTCGGCATTCTTACTGGTTTCATTCGTGGGTGTGGCATTAGTCTCTCTGCATTCTGGTAGCCACACATAAATATACCTATGGCACACGTTACATCCCCGTAAAAGGTAGGGAATAAATAGTTTTTAGATAGGTTCTCATCTACTTGAATGGGTTTATCAGCGTGTCTAAGTTGAAAACGCTGGAAAAACTCGTCTTTAAACAGTTTTTCATTCTTGAGTAGTGTTTCATCATACTGCATAAGTTTCTTCATTTTCGTATCCTCCGAATTAATCTCATTAGGTTTTTATCAATTGTGCTGTAAAACCCTAGTTTAGGAACCATCAAGTTCCAACAAATCGCCATCTTTGATGATTTCCTGTACATTCCAGCCAGAAGTTTACATATGGGATAACAGTCTAGAAGTTAGAAAATTTCCTATTGTCATGGAAACCTTCAGGAAGTTACCCTCTTATCAATACTAGGAATTAGAACTTGATACGTTTGATTTTAGATTACCACAAAACGAAAGAGATTGTTTGTAGTTGGTTTTATAAGATCTTATACAATGCCAGATCCTACACAATTTCAAGTCTTTAAAGAACAGCAAACAATCAAAGATATAAATACCTGTGTGACTCACTAGCATTGGCTGTTACATCCTTTTCTAAATAATTAGTTTTAGAAATAGCAGTACAGTAGAGTTATAGAAAAATGAAACTAAGCAATCGGGCGCTCTTCTCGAAGAAGAGTGTCTTTTACATTTAAGGGTCATATCGTTGAGTAACGAAGATAAGGATATATGTTAAAATTAGGAAGAGATTGTGAAGGAATGTGCTAAGCTTGTCTTCAATATACTTAACATCTTGGAAATATATATATATAAAACTAAAAACCTTAAAATTAAAATAAAACAAATGTAATAACAGAAGGGAGACAGTGATGAATAAGACCATCTTATCTACCAAACTTAATATCCCAAAAGCTAGGCGAGAGTTAGTTGTCCGAAACCGTTTAATACAGCATTTAAACGAAGGGATGCATCGACATCTAACTCTCGTATCTGCTCATGCAGGTTTTGGGAAAACGACGTTAGTGAGCGAGTGGCTTGCGAGCTGTAATTGTGCTGTAGCATGGCTGTCGTTAGAAGAGGGGGATAATAATCCTAATTCTTTTCTCACTTATATCATTGCAGCACTACAGACGTTTGAGAAAGATTTAGGTAAGGAACTCTTGAGTTTAATCGGATCTCCCCAGCCACCTAAAATGGAAGTCATCTTGACTTCTCTTCTTAATGAAATCACTTCAATTCCATATCACTTTATTCTCGTACTTGACGACTATCACACGATTCATACTCAACCTATAAATCATGCTCTAACATTCCTGTTAGAAAATATGCCTCCACAGATGCATTTGGTCATAACTACTCGTGAGGACCCTAAGTTTCCTTTGGCGCGTTTACGTGCGCGGAATCAGTTGACAGAGGTTCGGAATTCAGACTTACGCTTTACCAGTTCTGAAGCTGCTAGTTTCCTTAATCAAGTCATGAATTTGAAGCTATCAAATAATGATATCGTTGACTTGGTAACTAAAACGGAGGGGTGGATTACCGGGCTTCAACTAGCTGGGATTTCAATGTGCGGACATGGTGACCCCTCAAGTTTTATAAAAACATTTACAGGTAAACACTCTTTCATTGTGGACTACTTAGTTGAAGAAGTTCTTAAGCAACAGTCAGTATATGTTCAGGAATTTTTATTGCGAACATCGATCTTAGATCGTTTATGCGGCTCCTTGTGTGATGCTGTTATACAAGATACACCTTTAATAGGGCAGCAAACCCTTGAGTTTCTAGAAAAATCGAACCTGTTTATTATTCCTTTGGATAATGAGCGTCGCTGGTATCGGTACCACCATCTTTTTGCAGAATTGTTAAAACAAAAATTGTTGCAAGATCTTGATTATTCCGCAGAGAACAAAAGAGTAGATATTGCACAATTACATATAAGCGCAAGTATATGGTATGAAAAAAACAACTTTGAGATTGAAGCATTTCAACATGCTGCTACAGCTGGTGATGTAGAACGAGCTGAACGTTTGTTATTGGGGAATGGGATTCCTCTTCACTTTCGTGGAGCAGTAGTCCCTGTATTGAAATGGCTTAAATCATTATCAACAGAGACAATGAATGCTAATCCTACATTATGGGTTATGTATGCTTCAGTACTCTCGATGTCTAGTCAGCTTAACGAGGTTGAACCTAAATTACTCGCTGCTGAAAGAGTCTTGAAAGGACTTGAGATGAATATGACAACTCGGAACCTTGTTGGGCATATTGCTGCCATACGAGCGTTTCTGGCTACGATGCAAAATAAAGTAGACTTGATTATCTCGGAGTCCCTTATTGCACTTGAGAAGTTAAGCCCCAACAACTTGGCGGTTCGAACTGCTACAACCTGTAAGTTAGGTGTAGCCTATGAACGACAGGGTGATCTTACAAAAGCGAAACAAGCTTATACAGAAGCTATTTCTATAAGTAATGCGTCTGAGAATAAAATCGTTGAGATATTATCTGTAATAGGTCTAGGGAACGTACAAGCAAAAGAAAATCTTCTCGAGCAAGCTTTCAAAACATACCAGCAAGCTCTAAAAATGAAAGATGATACACCATCATCATGTTCGTATAATGCATACACAGGCTTAGCTCGTATTTATTACGAATGGAACGATTTAGATGCTGCCATCGAACATATAGAGAAGAGTACACAACTAGCGAAGCAAATAGAAAATGTTGATCAAATCATTACAAGTAAACTTCTCTACGTCCAAACACTGCTTGCGAAAGGAGATATGGACGGCGCATCAATGATCTTAAATGAAATAAAACAGTATGTTATTCAATATAACTTAGAAGATCGAATTTCAGAAGTCAGCGAGACAGAGGTACACTTGCTAATAAATCAGGGGAAACTTCTTTCTGCAGAAAAATTAGCTGAGACGTACAAACTCCCACTTTGTCAGGCAAGAGTATATTTTTCTCAAGGAGACATAGCTAAAGCTCTGAATGAGTTAAACGCTTTCTATCAAGAGGTAAAGCTTAATGGAATAAGGGATAAAATGTTAAAGGTTATGATTTTAAAGACAGTTATTTTTTATATAAATGGTGAAACAGACAAATCGTTACAATTACTAACAGATAGTCTATTAGAGGCAAAGTCTAGTCGCTTTGTTCGTACTTTTCTCGATGAAGGGGAGCATATGGAGAGGTTATTGATTAAAGCATATGCTAATAGGGTTATGCCAGAATATATAGAGCCCTTGCTAAAAGCATTTAAGCTTGAGAAGCTTGATTGTGAAGAACAAACGAATATGACTCATTCTCAGCTCCTATTTGAACCTTTGAGCCAACGTGAGCTAGAGGTTTTACAGCTGATAGGACAGGGACTTTCAAACAAAGATATTTGTAAAAGACTTTTCATTGCCTTAGACACTGTTAAAGGACATAACCGAAGAATATTTGATAAACTTCAGGTTAAAAGGCGCACTGAGGCTGTAGCCAAAGCACGTGAGATGGGCTTAATGTAAGTCCCTTAAAATGGAATTTAATCGAGTAAAAACAAGTTTCCATTATCTCCTTCAGCTCAGTCCAGTTCGTATATCGCTGATTAAGCATTTGTATTGAAAAAACAACACTAAAGAACAACACTAAAGTGTCTATGAGTTTATAAAGGATAGGATTAAAATAGTTATAGTCTTAAATGAAACTGCTGTATTTATGAATAATTTAAGGAGGAGATATTGTGAAAGCGATTATATGCCAAAAATACGGACCACCTGAAGTCCTTCAACTTAACGAAGTGGAAAAACCCATTCCCAAAAACAATGAAGTACTCATAAAAATACACTCAACAGCAGTAACTGCAAGTGATTGTGTAATCCGGGGTTTTAAAATGCCTGGCAATCCTAGTTTTCCTAAAAAGCAAATAATGGAACTAATGATGAGGCTATTTATAGGTTTCTCAAAACCGAGAAATCCTATTATCGGACTGGTATTTTCCGGAGTTGTTGAATCAGTAGGCAAAGATATTAAGGGATATAAAAAAGGTGACCAAGTATATGGATTTACAGGTATTAGCCGTGGAACGTATGCTGAGTACAAATGTGTATCCGCAAAAGAAGCTGCCCAAGGGGAGCTGGTAATAAAACCGAACAATATAAGCCATAAAGAAGCTGCAGCAGTAGTTTATGGCGGAGCCTTAGCAATGCATTTTATGAAAGACATGGATATTCAAAGTGGACAAAAAGTGCTTATTTATGGAGCTTCAGGTGCAATAGGAACTACTGCGGTACAACTCGCAAAACACTTTGGTGCTGAAGTCACTGCGATATGCAGCTCATCAAATATAGAATTGGTAAAATCTCTGGGGGCTGATAAAGTGATAGATTACACTAAAGAGGATTCTATAAACCAATTAGAACTTTATGATTCTATCCTTGATGCTGTTGGAAAAAACAAAAGCTCGAAACTAAAAATACAATGTAAAAAAGCACTTAGTCAGAATGGGAAATACGTGTCAGTAGACGATAGACTTTTAAAGATACACCCTCATTATCTTGTTAAACTAAACGAGTTAATTGAAGCAGGACATGTTAATGCGGTCATAGACAGGAATTATCCCTTAGAAGAGATAGTTGAAGCTCATAAATACGTAGACAAAGGACACAAAAAGGGAAATGTAGTAATAACTGTATAATATTCAGGTAATAAGAATAACGAACGCACAACAATGTGTATAATCCATAAGGGTTGAAATGCTGATTCGTTATGGATTTGAATAGATTAATCAAACTTTTTTATAAAAATTAAATAGTCGATCTCAAATTAGAATCCATTTTGATCAATCTTTTTTCAAAATGGATTCTTTTTGTTAGCCATAGAATGTTGGTTTGCGTGAGGTTTTTGATCAAACTTTATTCAAAACCAACATGAACCCTAAAGCTATTTATACATACAAATGATAACAACAGGAGAGATGAAGTAATGTTAGATGTGTTTCAAGTAGCTGATATTTTGGCGGAAAATGTAATAAAGAAATATGCACAGGATGTATTGATACTATAAAGATCAACAACATCATAAGGATTCTAGGTGGATTTTTAATCCAGGTGTTGTAGCTGAAAGTGATTTGGATGATTGGAAAAAATAGAAAGTTGAATGTCTGATTTGGTATACTTGGTATTAGCAGTAGGGAGGATTGTGGAGTAAGACAGGTGTTCTAAAAGATGTTAATAGAAAATCAGATTTCTACTTAATTATTGGAGAGGTGCGCTACGTGAATACTTATTTCATCAAATTAACTGAACCTAATAAAAGCCTAGTGGACGTGTTTAATCGGTGGGAAAACGATCCTACTTTGATCCCGTTGACTCGCCCTAACCAAAACAAGTCAGAATTGGAATGTCAGAGAATCATTAATATAGAAACCTTATTTCAACGGTTAAAACACGTTCATATCTACCTGATATATCTGGATGACCAGTTAATCGGCGAAATGAACTACATGGTCGATCCGAGCCATCTGTACAAAAAAGAGCCAGGAACTGCCTGGGTAGGGATTACGATTGGTGAGCCCGAAGGCCGTGGTAAAGGGATTGGTTATGTGGCGATAAAATATTTAGAAGATCAAATTAGGAAGGAAGGTCTTAAACGTATTGAATTAGGAGTATTTGAATTTAACAAACAGGCAAAGAAGCTGTATCAGAAACTGGGCTACAAGGAAATCGGCCAAATTAATGATTTCACCTATTGGCAAGGTAAAATGTGGACTGATATTCGCATGGAGAAGTGTTTAGGAGACAACCTTAACTGAATTCATAGCACTCTTAGAGAAAAGGGCGCTTTTCTCTAAGAGAAGTGCCTATCTTTATGATTTGGGACCTTTTGTGGAAGAACGTGATTGACTTATTTATGAGAGGGGAATGAATGTTTGTGAAAGTCCAAATAATTGGTGGCTCAGGAACTGGCAAAAGCACATTAGCAAAATACATCAGTGAAAAGGAAAATATCAAGTGGATTGATACAGATCACTATTTTTGGAAAGATAGTTCTTTCTCGGAAAATAATCCAATTGAAAAACGGATCGAAATGTACCAAAAAGATATTAGTTCTTACGATTGTTATATAGCATCTGGTTCCATTTTTATGTGGTTTCCTGAAGGTTTTTGTAACCGTAACCTTTTAGTTTTTCTTTCACTTGATGAAGAAGTCCGTATGAAACGCTTAAGGAAAAGGGAAATCGAACGAAAAAACCTTAGTCAAATGTGGCTAGATGAAAATGGTGAGTATACAAATGACTTTTTAGAATGGTGTAAAACATATTGGTCAGAAGAAGATAAGGGTAAGGCAGGTACATATGCGGAACAATCCTATCAAATGTCAATATCAAAGAGTCCTGTCATAAAGATTGACAGCTCTCGACCTCTCGATGAACTCTACGCTGAAATAATGAGCACTTTAAGTAAAGAGAAAAGATAGCTGTCTAATAAGAGGGATTGTACAAAATCGATCCTTTACAATTGCGGAACAAGAAAAGTGTCAGAAAAATGTTCTTCTGACACAATATACAGTGCAAAGATTATATGTTTTGTTTAGCTAAAGGGATTAGTATTAGTTAATAGATGCAGAATTTTAACACTCTACTTGGTTATTTCAATATTGAATTTTGTTATTAAATCTTTAAAAGCAGGTCTTTCATTTCCATCTTTTCCAACAACATGCGTAGCAGTTACTAAAGAATTTAGAACTGCCTCTTCGGTAGCCTCCCCAATAGCTCTAAATGTCAGGTCCATATCTTCTTCATGGATCATTGGAATTAAATGACAATTAGAAGTTTTTTCATGAGGTATCTTTGTAGCTGTGGAAAAACCAATTACCACTTCACCACTTCCATTTGTAATAATGGAGCCAGTACGAGATAATCCTGTTACCGCTCGTTTGATAATACGGTTTAGCTGTCTTTCTGTAACTGGGAGATCAGTACCAACAATTATTATTATAGACCCTTTATCCTTTTCCTCGTAAGAATTGATGATAACATCTCTCAAATCTTCACCAACAGCTTTACCATTTATTTTCAAGTCACTCAAAATTCCAAAGTTAGATAACACCAAAACTCCCATGGTATAATTTCCATGTTCCATTGACATTAATCTAGAGGAAGTTCCAATACCACCTTTTAAAGAATAACATAACATTCCAGTACCTGCTCCAACTGTACCTTCCTTAAATTCGGATGATGCATTTGATAATGCTTTGAAAATATGCTCTTTCGTAATAAATCTACCTCGAATATCGTTTAGCAGCATATCATTGCATTCACATATAATAGGATTAACTGATCCTGTCGTACGTCCAATTTCTGGGTTATGATTCAGCATATGTTCAATTAAAGCATCGGCTGCCGTTCCAATACTTAACGTATTTGTTAATATTATTGGAGTTTCTAATGTTCCTAATTCCTCAATTTGAATAGTGCCCATAGTTTTTCCAAAACCGTTAATAACGTGACTTGAGGCAATTAATTTATCTCTAAATATATTCCCTTGATGAGGTAGGATAGCTGTGACACCTGTTTGCATTTCCTTATTGCTAAGAGTTACATGCCCAACTGTGACTCCTTCTAGATCTGTAATTGAGTTTAAGTTTCCTGTTTCTAAACGGCCTATTTTTACATCGTAATCTCTTATTCTTTTTTGACTTAACATATTCATCCGCCTTTCATTCCTATAATTCCATTTTTTCAAAAGGACACAAGAATATCAATACTTAAGCGAATTATTCTATTATAAGAAATAATCTTACTAAAATTTGTTTTGATATCACTTGAGTTTTAAAAGCTAACGGATTTTTTCTTTAATGAAAAATTAAAAAAAATTATTGAACAAAGAGTACTTTAATTGAATTTCTCTTTTGAAACTTAGAGGATCATTTATTAAAAACGATTTTCCACAATCTGGCACGTTTTTGAAGAACGCTTCGTTTAGTATAGGTCTATATAATGGAATAACTTCTTGTACAATTTAGGGAAGTTTGAAATAATTGTTATTGAATTAAAGCGCAGGATTATTTAGTAAGTGATGCTTTAGTGGTATGCAGCACGTATCACATGATGAGAAAGGTGGTATGTGGAAATTTTTTAATGGATCTTTTGAACTTAATACAGACAATGCGAGAATAGTTACTCTTGAAGAAATTTATATTTAAGGACACGATCATTGTGAGAAAGGGGATAATAATTTTCCTCAAGTAGAAACTAATAGTGCTGACTTCTGTTGATACAGAAAGTAGATAACTAAAAATTACATAGAATGGCTCTAGTTTTTTGTTTTAAATAAACGATAGGATATACACAAAAAGACAAGAGAAGAAAAGGAGATAAGATGACAAAGAGAATAGAAACAGGATGGAACTTAGATAACGGTTATGCTCACCTGCCGAAATTATTTTATTCCAACCTCAATCCAAATCCTGTACGTTCACCGAAGTTGATCATTCTTAATGACCCGTTGGCAACAGACCTGGGGTTGAACGTTCAGTCGTTACAAAGTGAAGATGGAATAGCGGTGCTTGCTGGCAACCAGATTCCCGAAGGTGCATCGCCTCTGGCTCAAGCTTACGCGGGGCATCAATTCGGGCATTTTAACATGTTAGGGGACGGACGGGCTATGCTGCTTGGAGAGCAGATCACTCCTCAAGGTGAGCGGTTTGATATTCAACTCAAGGGTTCAGGTAGAACCCCATACTCCCGTGGGGGCGATGGTCGAGCGGCACTTGGACCGATGCTGCGCGAATATATCATCAGCGAAGCAATGTATGCGCTCGGTATTCCTACCACCCGTAGTTTAGCTGTGGTGACTACCGGTGAGTCAGTAATCCGAGAAACCGACCTAAACGGTGCAATCCTGTCCCGTGTGGCGGCCAGTCATCTGCGCGTTGGCACCTTTCAATACGTTGCAAAATGGGGTACAGCTGAGGAACTGCGGGTCCTTGCTGATTATACCTTACAAAGACATTTTCCAGACGTTGAGACTGATGAGAGTCGATATCTTTCACTGCTTCAGGAAGTGATTAAGCGTCAGGCTATGCTGATTGCTAAGTGGCAACTGGTTGGTTTTATCCACGGGGTAATGAACACTGACAATATGACCATTTGCGGAGAAACCATCGATTATGGTCCTTGCGCCTTTATGGATTATTATGACCCGGGAACAGTATTCAGTTCCATTGACTCTCAAGGTCGCTATGCCTACGGCAATCAGCCGTATATTGGCGGATGGAATCTTGCGCGATTTGCTGAAACTCTTTTGCCACTGCTACATGTCAATCATGAACAGGCTATCATACTGGCTCAGGATGCAATTTCAGATTTTAATGAGTTGTATCACAATAATTGGCTCACAGGAATGAGAGCAAAGCTGGGGATATTTAACGAAGAGATACAAGATGAATCCTTTGTCAAAGATCTCCTCAGTATGATGCAAAAGTATCGTGCCGATTATACCAATACCTTCCGAGCCTTAACATTTGATGCACTGGAGGATATGGACCTTTTTAGGAGCTCAGAATTTGCTAAGTGGTATGAGATGTGGCAGGCGAGACTAAGCAGGCAGCAAGAAGTGAAAGCATCCTCGCATCAGTTGATGCGGAACAGCAATCCTGCGATAATCCCTCGCAACCACCGAGTAGAAGCTGCATTAGAAGCTGCAGTGAAACAAGGGGATTACAGCGTGATGGAGCAGCTTCTTCATGTTCTTTCAAGTCCCTACGCGCACTCCTCCGAACAGGCTGATTACTGCACACTGCCTGAGCAATCTACCCGTCCTTATCGAACCTTTTGCGGTACATGATATCAATTGACACGAAAATCGATATTGGACAATCTATTTATTCTTTAGTTTGAAAAGGTTTTTTCTGTATCACCTTCATGACCTTTATACGCGGAAAACGTTCATCTAAGTTGTTTTCAAGTATCCACTCATGATGCGTTTCTGCAACCATGGGGGTGCCATTAACTGAAGTGCCTTCCCAATCAAAATCTACTGAAACATGTAAGGTTTGATCGGTATTTTCTCGAACCGATAAATTTTTTGGAAAATGGGCACTATCTTTCACTTGTTCTTCAATCGTTGTTAACCATTCTTTAAATTGATCAACATTCACAATCTTTGAAGTAGTACTTAAATCTAATTCGAATTGATCAGCTAAAAGTTCATCAAATTTGTCCCCATTAACGCTTGCTGTTTCTATTAAATATAACCAATAATGCATGAAAGATTTTGCCCGATTTTCCGCATAAGCAGATGAAAATTGTGGGTTCTCAATGGTCCCTGTAGGTTCTAATTTGACTTTAGTGAACAGAGGAAGATCATTGTCTCTAAGTTTTAAGATAGTGGAATAATGAATTGTATAACTATATCGACTTTTATCGGGACGTATGTTTTGATAAAGTATATCCGCTTCAAGTGAAAGACAATTGTTATCCAAACGTTTTACTTCAGTATGTTCAACATGATGAGCATTTTGCCATCCTTCATACATCATCAATCTTTCTTCTAAGTTGTCTTTCCCTTTAGAAGTCCCTGCTTGAGACGTGATTTCGATATCATCTGCTAAAATATCTAATTGATTATTAATACGAGCTTTATTAAAAGGTACCTCATACACCTGATACCAGCGATAATATTGTGTTAAAGCCAAATGTTTGTCTTTTGTTTGATAAAATTGATCCATTAATCATAACTCCTTTTTAAATATTCTATTTTTTTATATTTGATAAAACGAATGATTTGACACTCATTTATCCTTTCCTTTACCGGGCTCTATTATTAATTACTGTGTTAGTGTGTCTTTTTACCGGTTTGTTATGCCACATGTCCTTTCTATATTTTTTATTTTCCATTTGATTATAAAGGTTAGAGTTAACTCTAAGTCAAGTGAATTGGTTATAATTTTACCTCCCAATCGATATTCTGCGCTACAAATCCCTTAATCACTGGTTTTACGTCAAAAAGGCGTCTATTCCATTGCAGAAATAAACGCCATTTTGAAGAAATGATTTAAGTATGAGATTCGTTAAATAAAATAACCCTCTCACTATATAGTGTTTGAGACCTACTATGCCCTATAGGTCTATTATTTGAAATGAACTTATCGTATTACAATCAACAGTTATAAACAGATTCGTAGGATCAATATCAAATTCAAGATTACTATCAGTACAAATTTGATTTAATGGAACACAACAATTTTCCCCTGGATCAATTGTACGTCCTTCATTTGGTTTTAGTAATTCTAACGTAATGCATTGATTACATTTATCAACTTCTTTGACTCGAAAATAAACGGTTATATAACATGGTTCAAGAGGATCACTTGAAGAATTGAGAATATCACCAAAAGCATATAACAATGTATTGTCGGTTTTAGTTAATATAATGACATCTCCAATATTTTTTAACGCATCACAAATACAATTTTTATTCTCTTTAAACTTCTTTCTTTTTTTTACAGTCATGAAAAACACCTCCATATTCTGTGATAGAATAGAATATGATTATGAAGATGAATCTGTATGGACGGGTATCATGAGTTTGTTGTAAATTGTGCTATTGTCTTTTTTGTATGGATAGATGTTTGATTCATATTTTGGTTTTGACGATGAAGCAGAAGATAAAATTGAAGATACGGAAATTAATAACATAGGAAGGATATATTGATGAAAATTTTTGACTCTCACATCTACATATTATTGATAAAAAGTCTCCTCTGATCCCAAATCAAGGCTACATTCCTGATTATTTTTCTTGCGAAGATTACTTGAAAAATGTTGATAGAATAAATGTAGTAGGTGGGGCAATTGTTTCAGGTTCTTTTCAAGGGTTTGATCAAACCTATTTAATAGATGCTTTAGAAACTCTTGGGGAAAAATTTGTTGGAGTTACCCAGTTGCCTTACGACACAACAGATGATGAAATCCTTCGACTAAATGACATCGGAGTGAGAGCACTTCGATTTAATGTAAATCGGGGAGGTTCAGAAGACATATCTCGTTTAGATTATTTTGCTAGAAGAGTTTATGATTTAGCTCATTGGCATACAGAATTATATATGAATTCAAATCAGTTATCAGAGATAAAAACAATAATTGAGAAGCTTCCGGCTGTTTCAATAGATCATCTCGGTTTATCGAAAAGTGGATTTAATGACCTTTTATCATTAGTGGATAAAGGAGTTAAAGTAAAAGCAACAGGTTTTGGGAGAATTGATTTTAACCCAATTGAAGCCATTCAAAGTATTTATCTATTCCTAGCAGAAGACCCCCAACTTCAAAATGAAACAATGTGAAACGAGTGAAAGTTAAGTGGGGGATGAATGCACCTGCATACTCGAACAAACGTTTGTAATCACTTCCTCTTTGTTGTAAAATGAAACTAAGCGAGGTGAGGATATGTTAGTCAATAAAGCCTATAAATTTCGCATCTATCCTACAAAGAAACAAGAAATCCTAATCCATAAAACGATGGGTTGCAGTCGTTTTGTGTTTAATCGTTTCTTAGGTTTGTGGAATGATACATATAAAGAAACGGGAAAAGGCTTATCGTATGGAACATGCTCCTCTGAATTACCCAAACTAAAGAGAGAATTCATGTGGTTAAAAGAAGTGGACAGCATTGCTTTGCAATCTTCACTTCGTCATCTATCAGATTCTTTTGAGCGTTTCTTCAAAAAGCAAAATGATGCTCCTAAGTTTAAATCGAAGAAGAATAAAGTTCAATCTTATACCACGAAGCATACCAACGGAAATATTGCCATCATCAATAACAAACTCAAACTCCCTAAACTCGGTCTAGTTAAGTTCGCTAAAAGTCGTGAAGTAGACGGTAGAATTATCAATGCCACCATTAGACGAAATCCGAGTGGTAAATATTTTGTTTCACTTTTAGTAGAAACTCAAGTTCATTCACTAAAGAAAACAGGTTCATTCATTGGAATTGATGTTGGATTAAAACAGTTTGCTACCCTTTCGGATGGCACTACATATACTAATCCTAAGTTCTTTAGAAACTTAGAAAAAAAGTTAGCTAGAGCTCAACGCATTCTTTCTAAACGTACAAAAGGCAGTTCAAACTGGAATAAGCAACGAATGAAAGTGGCGTGTATCCAAGAAAAAATATCAAATGCTAGAAATGATTATTTGCAAAAAATTTCAACCGAAGTTGTCAAAAACCACGACATTATCGGGTTAGAAGACTTGCAAGTAAAAAACATGCTCAAAAACGGAAATCTAGCAAAAGCAATAACGGAAGTCTCTTGGGCAAAGTTTCGTGCGATGCTTGAATATAAAGCGAAATGGTATGGCAAAGATGTGATTATTGTATCTAAAACATTCGCTTCAAGCCAACTTTGTTCAAATTGCGGATACAAAAACAAAGACGTTAAGAATCTTAATTTGCGAGAATGGGAATGTCCATCTTGCCATACTCATCATGATCGAGATATTAACGCAGGACTTAATCTAAGAAACGAAGCCATTCGTCTCTTAACCGTAGGAACTACGGGGATAGCCTAATCCATTAGAGACCATTAGGTTTCTGTACTTAGGAATCCCCCACTTCAAACGTAAAGCGTTAAGTGGTGGGAGTGTTCAATGGGATCGTACCTCCAGATGAATATTAAGAAAAGATAATTCATTTCCAAAGTCAATGGAAAAATAATTTACTTGTTGATTTAGTCGAACCACACATTACGATAAAAGCTCAGGGTGGTTTGACTGATGACATTGGATGGATTGAAAAATTACAACGGGTTTGTAAAGATTTTTCCTTATTTGAAGTATCTGTAGCAGAACCAATGTTTTTTGGTGAAAGCGTATTTTTTTTGAGTATTAAATCAGATAAAATAGTTGAAATACATCGGAATATCGTTAATGAAATTTCTCCCGAAAATGAATTAATAAAAAAATATATGGAATTAGACGATTATGTACCTCACTTAACATTGGGACAAACATTTTGGGGTCTATCCAGTGAAGAATTAAAGGATATGGCTAAAAATATTGGACAAGAACCTAGTCCTTACCCTACATTTGAAGTCAATTATATAAGAATATATCAAGAAGTAGAAACAAACAGATATGTAAAATACCTAGATATTCCTCTAGGATAGATAAAATTAAAGTATTATAAACGATTGTGTTAGTTCTTATAAGAGGTGAGGTTAGTTGAATAGAGTTAAGCAGAGTACTAAATTAGATTTAGAAAGAATTGTTTTTATTGGGAGAACGTTTGAAGAGTATTTGGATATGTTCAAAAAAAATTATATTTGGGATTATTTCAAGGATATAGAAGGTCTAAAAAAACATCGTTTGAGTGCTTTAAAAGATTGCGTTAAAGACATGAGAAAATCGAATGGACGTTACGTTCCTGTTACTTTACCAACCCTACCGTTTAAAAATGGAGAATTTGATATTGTTCTTTCAGCACATTTCTTATTTATGTATGCTGATAGACTAGATTACCATTTTCATATATCAACGTTAAACGAGTTATTGAGAGTAACCAAAAAGGAGATTCGCATTTATCCTTTAGTGGATTTGGAAGGTAAACGGTATGAGCATTTGGATAAGATAATAAGTTATCTTATAGAAAATGCATGTACAGTAGAAGAGATTAAAGTTCCATATGAATTTCAGGAAAATGCAAATTCTATGTTAAAAATAAAAAAAGAGTAGCTTCATAGACAAAATCAAAAATCATTTAAATAAAAGGGAACAGTTAATTCATCTAGTTAAGTAGGCGTTCCTTTCGGGAGGTTTGAAATTTGATGAAGAACCATATACAAGTTTTATTATTGATGCAAAATAGTAATTTATCTTTAATAGAAGATTAAAATGGGCTTTCATTCATAGGAAAGAACCCCCTTATAATTTCTTTGAAATTTTCGAAACCAATAGTTTTTTTTGTAAATTACTATACTAATAAAAAAGCGGGATAAATAATAATTGCAATGAAATGTGAGAAACCATATGTGCTAAAACAGCATATTCAAAACCTTTTTTCCAATAAAGATATCCAAATAACAACCCACCAATTCCGTTTAGTAAAAAACATCTAAAAATTAAATTTGTCGTTAACTCTCCGAACAACATTTCAGTAGCAGGTAAATGACCAGCAGCAAACAAGGCAGCCGATATAACAATTGCAATCCAATAATACTTATTATTTAAATAACCTTTATTTCGTTTGAAAATCTTCTGGAAAATCCATACCAATAAAGACATAAAAAATAATCTTAGTAGTATTTCTTCAAAAACTCCTCCATATAAAACGCCTACTAATAATCCTAGAAAAGAAAATTCAGGAGTGTTTTCTCCAATCAAGGGAATTTGATATTGATAAAAGAATCTATCTGCTCCAGAAATAATTAAAGCTATAAATATACCAAAAATAGCAGACAACAAGACTGCCTTTTTATTCAAACTCCCTTTTTCCTTATTAAACAATGACGTTAATATATTTAGAGTAAAACCTGTTCTTCGAGCTAATTTAATACCAATAAAAGATAATACTAAAGATATGAAGAACAATTGAAACGAAATAACAACGATTAAAAGATTCATTGGTAAAGGAATTGTTTCTATAAACTCATTGTATTGATTGGGAAGGGTGCGTTGTAATGTATGCAATTGATAAGGCAAAACAAAAAATCCAGTAATAAAACATATAAATGATAGGAATAATGATATTTTAAAATCTATTTTTTTCATTTATCGACTCTTTCCTTGAATACTCCATTTTTTTAGAAAATAGCGATTATGATTACTAAGGGACCATATAACAACTGGAATAAGCAGTAGTGAAAAGATGCCTCCGGCAAATGAAAGTGCTGCATAACTGGAATGAGCTACAACTATGCCAGATAGAGCACCACCTGATGCTCCAGCTAAAGCGATTAATACATCAACAGTTCCTTGTATCTTTGCACGATTGGATGGATTAGTTGCATCAACGATGATGGTTGTTCCACTAATCAATCCAAAATTCCAACCAAGCCCAAGTAAAACGAGTGAAATTATAAGTACCAACAAGGAATCTACTGGTGCTATTGCAGCCAGAACACCAGAAGCAAGTAGAATGCCGCCAGCTGCGATGGCCATTGCAGTTCTTCCAATCTTATCTACAAGGATACCCGTCACTAGCGATGGTAGGTACATTGCTCCTATGTGGAAGCCAATGACTAGTCCCACCGCTCTCAAACCATGCCCATGATCCCCCATATGTACAGGTGTCATTGTCATAATGGATACCATAACGATTTGAGTTGAGACCATAATTGTAGTCCCAATAACAATTCCTCGCTTATTTATTGCTAGTTTACTAGATTTTTTGTCATTATGATGATCCCCATCAGTTTTTAACTCTTCAATTGCTTTGGCAACTAGGAGAGGGTCTGGGCGAAGTAAAACTAGAAGTACCAAACCGGCAAGGGTGAAGGCAGCAGCAGCTAAAATGAACGGACCAGCTAGAGCTGGGACTCCAATTGATATTGCAAAACCTCCCATTACATCAACCAAGTTTGGACCTGCAACAGCACCTAAGGTGGTTGAAACCATCGCAATACTGATTGCTGTTCCTCGCTGTGTGGAATTTGCTAGATCTGTACCAGCATAACGTGCTTGTAAGTTAGTAGCATTTCCAGCACCATAGATTAGTAGTGAAGCAAAAAGAAGTGCTATATTATTAGTTAATGCTGCAATGACCACTCCTATTGCACCGAGTCCACCAGTTAAGAATCCTGTGGCAAGCCCTGAACGACGACCAAAATGCTGGGAAATTCGTCCTACAAGCAATGCAGACGCAGCAGATCCCAAAGTAAACAAGGCAACTGGAACCCCTGCATAACTATCTGTACCTAACATGTCTTGTGCAAGAAGTGCTCCTACCGTTAGACCTGCTGCAAGTCCTGCACCCCCGAAAATTTGTGAAATGACAACTATAATCAACGTCCGTCGATATAACTGTCGTTGCTTTTCTGGAGAATCAATGTAATTTTGTAACCAAGTTGGTTGACTTTTTATAGCTTGTGCTTCATCATTAATCGACATCATTCAGTCTACCTTCTCTCCTATATGTAACTTTCTTTAATATGAATTGTTTTGTCAGTCCATTCTATTAAATTAGCACAATTCATCAATCATTCATTGTATAAAACATTACATGTATCAATTTAATTATAACAATCTGATGTATATATGGAAGAACTAAAGCTTAATTTCTCGATCACAATGTGGAGTCAAAGTCACCTATATGAAATGCCTACAGCGTATCTTCCCATTAGCTAGGTGATAACCTTTCTTGTGTTTTTGCGATAAACCACATTTGGGTTTTTAATCTAGAACCTACTTATTTTAACTAGCATAGTATATTAATGTGTTTTAGAAAATTTCACATCGATATGTAATAGGGGAGAAATATATATGAAAAAACCATCTAACTTGTTATATGATGATCCTTTTATAGCTAGTTACGAAAAGATTGTAACCCAAAAAGAATGTAGTGAATTAATTGATCTAGCTAAAAACCAGCTTGAACCGTCAAAAGTTATGGGAGCATCGAAAATATCTGAAGTTAGGAAATCAGGTCATACTTGGTTTCAACATGATTCACATGAAACTGTTCGTCAGGTATGTGAACGTATTGCGTCTATTGTTAAATATCCATTAAATTATGCTGAACAGCTACAAGTAGTAAGATATAAAGTTGGAGGGAAATTTAATGCTCATTTTGATTCCTTTGATACTTTTACCCAGTTAGGGAGAACGACGATTTCACAAAGTGGACAACGAATTATTACTGCGCTAATTTATTTGAATAATGTGAGTCTAGGTGGAGAAACTTTATTTCCTGATCTTGATATTAAAGTGACTCCATCAGAAGGAACATTATTAGTTTTTGAAAATTGTAAAAAAGATTCAAATAAAAGACATTTGTTTTCAAAACATGAAGGTTGTCTAGTAAAAGAAGGAGAAAAATGGATTGCAACATTATGGTTTCACGAAAAAAGTCAATATTAAATAGCTAGTCAAATGATGACAATAGATACCAAATTACTAATACCTCAACATCAATAACGCCACCACCTCCTGCGGCAAATTAAATAGAGTTAGAGGGGTTGCCTAGATCCCCCCTCTAACTTTCCAAATGGTATATGAGATACAACGGAATGGGACTCTCATTGGATTTAACATATTAGAGCTTTTAAGTGTTCTTCCCAAATCGGCTCAGAAATGTTTCTATCATATTTTCTTTTAAAGGTTTAAGCTGTTCCTCAGTTTGACATGGTTGGAAGAGAGCAGGCCAGGTTAGGGCTCCTTCGATCATGGCATGAAAGATCTGAGCAGCCAAGTGTGGATCGGGGATTTCCATTCGTCCATCTTCATCTGCTGATTTTAACCAGTTTACAAGATTGGTATGAGGTGGACCATACTTAGATTTTGTTTCCATAGCCAACTGGGAGTCTTGAATAAATACAGTGGTAAGCACCTTGCATAATGCTAGTCGACTTGGATCATTAATCAGAAAAATTTCTGCATCAGCGAAAAGGGCAAGCTGCTCTTCTATAGTTTTATCAGGATCATAACTGATATTTTTTAATAACTCCTGTTCAGATAGTAATCTTTTAAAAACGGCTTGGAACAGATCATCCTTATTGGCAAAATGATTATAAACCGTTCGTTTTGAAACTTCTGCATGATAAGCAATTCGATCCATTGATGCCTTTTCGTATCCTTCCATCACAAATGCTTTGATAGCTCCATCCATAATAGTTTCACGTTTTTTTGAAATGTTTGCTGTTTTTTTTAATTCATCATTCATAGCTGAGTACTCACCTTCTACATTTTTAAGTAAACTACACTGTGTAGTATAAAAAATATTGACTTAATGTAAACTACACTGTATAGTTTACAATAATCAGGAAAAAATTTCAAGACTACCTTATGATGTTAGTTATGAAATCAAAAATGAAAGACATAAATGAAGGAGGAAACTCATGAAAGCCATTGTATTCACAAAATATGGATCGTCAGATGTTCTTCAACTTAAGAAAGTCGAAAAACCCAGTCCAAAAGAAAATGAAGTGCTGGTAAAAGTTGTTGCATCTTCCGCAAATCCACTTGATTGGCGTTTGATGAGAGCTAAGCCATACTTAGCTCGTTTGGCAAATGGACTTCTAAAACCTAAAAATACACGACTTGGAGCGGATATCGCAGGACGGGTTGAAGCAGTTGGTAGCAATGTAACACAATTTGAGGTTGGTGATGAAGTATTTGGAGAGAAATTCGAGACAGGATTGGGCGGTTTTGCCGAGTATGTATCTGTTCCTGAAAGTGCATTGGCAATGAAACCTAGTAACCTGTCCTTTAAGGCAGCAGCCGCCGTCCCATTAGCAGCCCTCACTGCTTTGCAAGGTCTTCGCAACGAAGGACAAATTCAATCAGGTCAGAAGGTTTTGATTAATGGTGCATCAGGAGGTGTGGGTACATTTGCGGTACAGATTGCGAAAGCAATCGGGACTGAAGTTACCAGTGTGTGCAGCACGCGTAATTTAGATATGGTGTCCTCAATTGGAGCAGATCATGTTATTGATTATACGAAGGAAGATTTCACTAGAAACGGTAAGCAATATGATCTAATTTTTGATGCTGTGGGAAATCACTCGGTTTCAGACTTAGAGAGGGCATTGAAAGAAAAAGGAAGTTGTGCCGTAGCTGGATTTACGAACATGGCTCGTTTATTTGAGATTTCATGGAAAGGAGGAAGGATTTCCAAAACTGGCAGTAAAAAAATAGGTATGATGAAAACTGTCCACACTAACAAAGAAGATTTGCTTTTTCTAAAAGAATTACTTGAAGCAGAGAAAGTCGTACCAGTCATTGATAGATATTATTCCTTAAGTGAGACTGACAAAGCTATCACATATCTTGAAACTGGGCGCGCAAGAGGGAAAGTAATCATAACCGTAGCGTAAGCGAAGTTATTTATAATGAAAGGAGTAGAAAAATGAATGCTGATAATAAGATTATCGAGCTGAATTGGAGAGCTACGCTTTCAACACTATGGATATTTGTATTTTTAAATATAATTTTTAGGGATATTCATGGGTTCTTTAGAACTGGATTTCTGGAAGAGATTATGACAGGAACTGTAGATGGGGTTTTAATAACTGAAGAATTACTGTTGATATTTGGAATACTGGTGGAGATTCCGATTGCTATGGTTCTCCTGTCACGAGTATTGAAATATAAAGTGAATTTCTGGGCAAACAGCATTGCAAGTGTACTAATGATTGTGGTTATTATAGATAATGGCGTAGCAGATCTTGATGATATATTTTTTGTAACGATACAAATTATCGGACTATTGGCAATTATATGGTATGCATGGAAGTGGCCTAAACCAGCTTCATGAACTTGAATATTACGACCTGAGTTGGCAACTTCGTGTCGTACCTTTGTTTGGATGGATTTATTACCATTAGTGAGTTGTATCATAAGTTATAGAATAAACAAGAAGAAGCAACCTCTTAGTGGTGTGCTTCTTCTGAATCTAACTTTAAAATTCTTTTACTAAGCTACCTTTTGAATTCTCCCTTCCCAATCGACAGATCCTGATGGAAATGGATTTCCCATGCTTTTTATTGTAAATCTGGTGAAGTAAATATACTCCTATTCACAACACCACTTGGACCATTATTTAGACGACACTCTCCAGCTATAAATTCAAAATCACAACCATCAGCTTCATTTCCCCATCTATATATAGCCCCACTTGCTGGATCAGAAGGATCCATACCTGGTACTGTATATGTAAAATCATCATTCATCCATAATGGCCATTCTTGTCCTGATAAACCTTCTTTTTGGTGATAGTCATATGCATCAACACTCTTCCAAGTGTCCCAAGCAACCCCTGCACTAGTGATGTCCTGTAATTTCCCTAAAATCCATAAATCCTTATACGTATGTACGCCAGGATCTTTCCAATGTCCATGTGAACCCCATGCAGAATAAACTATAGGGTGAGTGTTCTCAACCTTCTCAATTTCATTCCAAGAATATAGTTCTCCAAAGTTATGAGATGGAAGATAAATTTGCTCCGGCTCGTATGACTCATTCAATCTAATAGAAATATGCTCCCAATCACCAACATGGTTACCCCAAATTGTATCTATAATAGATTTCCCTCTATTGTATGGATAGAAAACCCAATAGGTAATATCCGTTACGCCATTCTCTTTATCGACCCAATAAGAATATATCTTTGCGGAGTTTAAATCTCCATTAAAATAACTAAGCCGGTCTGATGGACTGGATAATGCTTCTTTCGACTTCAGCCAGTATTTATTTTCACCAGATGGAATATACCTCTCCACATATGGAAACATCCATTCAACTGAAGAAGGGAAATATCTTTCATTCTCATCCATCCATATTCTAGGTGCGAACTTCGTTAATATTTCTAATTTTTCATCAGTTGTCAATTCTTCAGCTGAAGTATCTGTAATAAATAGTAGAGAACTAACAGTCGTGATTAATAAAAGTAATAATCCAATTTTTGCACTTTTCTTTGCCATTGAAGCAAAATTAGACATCGAATTAATAAAAATGATAGCCAATATTTTTTTCATTTTTAATTTACCTCTTTCTTCACTTAATGTTATTTAATCTAAAGTTATTATTCGATAAAATAATCTAAAAACCTCCTAAATAACCCCAATAATTACAAATATGTAAATATGAGTTTATTGGAAATGAGGTAAGTAATGATAAAATCGCTGGTTAACGTTTAGCAAGCTGGTGCGCTCTTCTCGAAGAAGGGTGTTTTTCAATTAAGGTTATCTTTGTGGAGGAGGATTTAGTTTTAGTTTGTAGAAATGATTAGGGTAAATACTTCTTAAGTAAAAGATGAGACACATAATTATTTGTATGCCTGCGAAACTTTGCGCGGATTAAATATGAAAAACTTTGGAGCTTTCATTGTTTTATAGATTATTTATTCTTTGGAGGACGATTATGAAAATTACTAGAGTAAAAGAGAATGATGCAGAAATAGCCATTGTAAATAGCAGTGATGTTCTGATAACTGATGTTCAGTCGGCATTGGATTTTATGGCAACAGTAAACTATGAAGCAGGCTGTAATTGCATAATTTTAAATAAATCAGCACTATGTGAGGAATTTTTCAACTTAAAAACAAAACTTGCTGGGGAGATATTACAAAAGTTTATTAATTATCAAATGAAAATTGCAATACAAAACAGGCTATTGAAAAACTGAGCACTGGTTAACTCACCATATGAGTAGTAAATTGGGAGGTAGGTAGAGTGTCTAATGAAATTACTAGCCATATTGTTAATGGAATGGTAAAAATTCCAGGTGGAGAAATAGAATTAAGAGACGATAGAATAAAAAATAAATGGAAGGTCGAAATAAACTCCTTTCTTCTTGCTAAATATCCTGTAACCAAGGATTTGTATTATGCCATTACTGAAAAATCACCTATTTCTTTTAAAGGAGATCAAAAACCTGTTGAGAATGTTTCGTGGAATAATGCAATTTCTTTTTGTAATCTACTTTCTCAGAAAGCTGGATTGAGAGAGTGTTATTCTACAAGTAATGATGGTGGAATTATCATCTGTGATTGGGAATCAGATGGCTACCGTCTCCCTACAGAAGCTGAGTGGGAGTATGCATGTAGAGCAGGAACTGCTCAATATAGATACGGAGAGATTGATAAGATTGCCTGGTATTATGAAAATTCAGATGGTAAAACCCATGAAGTAGGAAGAAAGGAACCGAATGCATGGGGTTTGTATGATATGTTAGGGAATGTTTGGGAGTGGTGTTGGGATTTATATGATGAAAAAGTATATGGTTCTTACCGAGTTTTTCGGGGTGGGGGTTGGTACGATCCGGCTAGGGGTTGTGGGGCTTCGTGTCGTCGTCGCAGCCATCCATCGTTTGGTATAGACGACCTTGGATTCCGACTTGCGAAGTCTTTTTAAATAATTGAAATAGATAATTATAATAGACTAAGGAGTGATTTATTTGAATATTAAAATAGATGATTTAACTAGATCTGAGGTGATTGAATTAGTAGGGGAACATCTTCACAGTATGGCACTAAATTCCCAACCAGAAAGTAATCATGCTCTAAACCTTGAGGAGTTAAAACAGTCAGATATTACATTCTGGAGTGCATGGGAACAAGAGGAATTAGTTGGTTGCGGAGCACTTAAAGAACTTAGTGAACAACATGTAGAGATAAAATCAATGAGAACTTCATCCTTACATTTAAGAAAAGGTGTTGCTAAACGACTTCTTGAATACTTAATTGAAGAAGCTAAGCGACGCGGCTATTCACGAATAAGTTTAGAAACAGGTCCAATAGATACTTTTGGTCCCGCTCTGAAGCTTTATGAAAGCTTTGGATTTCAACATTGCAAGCCGTTTGAAGATTACACTGAGGACCCAAATAGTGTATATATGACAAAGGAGTTATGATTTCATTCCTAACAAAAGATTATTATTTCGTCGGAGGGAAACTATGCAAATAACTACGATAAAAGAGAAAGATGCAGATATTGCCATTGTAAATAGTAGTGAAATATTGATAACGGATGTTCAGTCAGCATTGGATTTTATCGCAACTATAAACTATGAAACAGGTTGTAATCGTGTAATATTGAATAAATCAGCATTATGTGAGAATTTTTTTAACTTAAGAACACAACTTGCAGGAGAAATATTACAAAAGTTTATTAATTATCGAATGAAAATTGCAATAGTGGGTGATTTTTCTGTGTATTCAAGTCATAGTTTAAAAGATTTTATTAATGAGAGTAACAATGGTAAGGATTTATTCTTTTTGACTAATGAGAAACAAGCGATTGAAAAACTAAGTACTGTTTAACTAACTATATGGTAATAGTCATCTTGGTGATTTGCATATTTTAGCTTTATATAAAATATGCAAAGAGGCGATCAAATGGATCGCCTCTTATCAATAACCGTACTTTAGTGATTTTATTCCGTTACAATGCCTTGAATCTCTTGGAAGTTTTCTGATGAAATCATCACAAAGTTCTCATCAAGATTTTCTAACAAAGCGCTAATTTTTTCAGCAGCTTCTGATTGTCCTGAGTTATTTAATTCTTCACGATAAATGTTTAACAGTTCATTTAGATCACTGTGGCTTTTATCAGTAAGTGGATTGATGAATACTTTGGCTCCAGTTGCGATACGACGCTGGATTGCTTCTTTATCAAAGCCCATTTCTGGATTTAATCGCTGATAGATTACACCGCCAGTCATACCCGCACAAATCCAAGCTCCAGGATCTCCTAACACAACTGCGCGACCGTTTGTCATATATTCAAAAGCAAAACCTTTTAAATTAGCACGAATAGATATCGCACCTAAATCATCTTGAATAGGTTGTTGAATTTCTCCACCAAAGATAACATCTGCCCCAGATAATCGAATACAAGCACGAGAGTCAGCGTCACCTTGAACGATGAACAATCCGCCTTGAGCTCCATAACAAAATGATTTACCGACGGAACCATTAATGAATTTTCCATGTTTACCTGTGGATTTTAAGATCGCTACTTTTCCACCATATGACATTTTACCAACACCATCTTCAGACCCACCTTGAACCGTAATATCCACACCGTTAGCATTAAAGGCTGCTAATCCAATACCAGGTACAGAACCGTCCGTTATTTTTATTTTTACTTTTGGTAAGTCATTATAAGTTCCGTTATAACGATCTCGAACGCGATGACTAGAATAACGAGTTCCCAAAATTCTTGCATCCGCTACTACACCAGACCATGTTTTTTCCACTGTCGTTTCAAAGGATACTGCATCTGGGAAGTATTCTTGGCCTTCAGCACCAGCTGCAACACCTATGATATCAGATGTAGAAATATTTGCTTCCATTGATGGTACTACAAATTGGATTGGTGCAGGACGTAATAAGTCAGATAAATCCATTTTTTCAGCATAATTAATTTGTTTTAATAAATCAGAACGTCCAACTAAATCTTGTGCATTTTTATATCCAAGCTTAGCAACAATGTCACGGATTTCTTCACCCATACCACCGAAAAGTCTAACAAGTGAATCTACCGCTGTATCATACACACGAGGTACGAAACGACGTAATCCTCTTTCTTCAGCTTCTTCAAGTGAATCGATTTGTGTTGAGATTCCAACATGACAAGTATCTAAATGACAGCCACGGCATGTTGTGCAACCGATAGATTGCATTGCAATACTACCAAATCCACAACGATTTGCACCAAGCATGATCATTTTTACAACATCCGCTCCTGATTTCATACCACCGTCAGACCATATTTCTACTTTATCTCGAAGTCCTGCTTCAATCAAAGCATTATGAGCTAATTTTGTACCAATTTCCGTAGGTAAACCAACGTTTTGCAAGGAATGGACACGAGCAGCTCCTGTACCGCCGTCAAAACCAGATAAAGTTATAATGTTTGCACCAGCTTTAGCAATCCCTACTGCGATTGTACCAATGTTAGGAACCACAGGTACTTTGATGCTGATTTTACATTTACGTCCACTAGCTTCTTTTAATTCAGAAATAATTTGCGCTAAATCCTCGATTGAATAAATATCATGATTATTTGAAGGTGAAATTAAATCTGAACCAAATGTAGCATTACGTGCTTCTGCAATTTTATCGTTTACCTTTTGCCCTGGTAAATGCCCGCCTTCACCAGGTTTCGCACCCTGACCAATTTTGACTTCTAATACAGCAACACCATTCACAAGTTCAACATTGACACCAAAGCGGCCAGATGCAATTTGTGCACCACGTGTTTTTTTGTATTTACCTAACATATCTTTAATTTCTCCGCCTTCTCCGTTCATCGTAATCATATTTAGGCGGTTACCAGCTTCAGCATAAGCGCGGAAGGCTGTTTCATTTTGTGAACCAAAAGACATGGAGGAGATTAACATTGGATAATCATGATCTCCGATTCCGATATTCACTTCTGACGGATCTAAAGGTTTATGTGTTTCATTTGCTTTTTCATAATCAAAATCAGCTAAGTGACGGATGGATATAGGATTTTTCTTTTCTTGCTCACGAAGTTTTTCTTCATAATCCCCATATGGTGCAGAGCCATCAGCAGCTTCGTTTAAAGATTTCCACATACGTTGGAAGAAGTGGAAGTTACGCGCTGGTTTTGCTTTTTCTTGATGATAAGACTCATAACGTTCTTCAGCTTCTTTTTCAAGGTCAGCAAAACTTTTTCCAGCCTTTTCACTTCCTAAGTAATTGACTATATCTAAAACTTCTGCAACCTCTGGATGTAAACCAATGGATGAGAAGAAACGTGTGTATCCACGTAATTCATGAGTACCAATGGTAGAAATAACCTTTTCCAAACCTTTTTTAAGTGCAAGATACACTTTTCTTGCAGCCGGAGCATCTTCTTTATCAGCAGCCGTAGAAAAAATCATATAAGGTGAAATAAGGTCAGCACCGAGTCCAACAGCAACCGCGATGTCATGTAAACTTCTTACTGCTCCAGAGCGTAAAATAATGCTAGTTTGACGACGAAGATTTTCTCCTTTATCTGATACTTTAGATTTTAGAGCTAGATCAATTTTAGATACAGATAAATGAGGATCTAACCATAATTGACCATTTTGATGTGCTCTAACATCATCTAATAATAATAGAGAAGCTCCGTTTTGAACCGCATTTTTTGCATCCTCAGCTAATTTTTCTAAAGCATCCTTTAATTTTGTACCACGAGAATAAGTAAGAGATAAAACTGCTACATTATTTTCTCCCTGTTGACGGAATTCTCCAAGGAGTTGTTCTAATGATAATTGATTTAATTGACTTAAGCTGTCTGTACCAAGAGTTCCTTCCAATACGATAGGTGAAGGTAGTTCAATACGTAATTTTGCATCGATAGCACCGTAGATTGAAGGGCGAGGTCCAATGACAACACGTGTAGAAAAATGCTCAGTTTCACGATCACGATCAATCGCTGGATTCGTTACAACAGCAACACTTTCTTTAATAAAGTCAGGAATGTTTTGTCTTTCCCAGTGGATTGCAGCTAAAGGACCATCATGACCTAATGAACGAATTGGCTCAGCACCTGTTTTAGACATGGATTCAATCATTTGAATACCTTCGCGATCCCAACCAAATGCACTATATAAATTACCTGTAGCTTCTACATCTTCATTTAATGTTATGTTTAGATCACTTGAAGCAAATGTAAGGTGTTTATTTAATCCGGAAAAATCAACGCGTGATTTTGCACGTTCTAATACAATGTTTTGAATTTCGCTATAAGAAACGACTTCTACATGAGCATTTTCTGTAAGTTTGACACCTACTTTTTCACCCGGTGAAATTGGTTTTGGTTCATTCACCATTTCACCGACAGTAATGATTCCTTGTTCTGATGAGAAGTATAAAGAAGTTTCACTTTCCACCATCCATAATGGACGAAGTCCTAAAGCATCAACGCTGAATACACATTCGTTTTCATAACGGGATACGATACCAGCTGGTCCTTGTGCAAAGTGACCCCACATCTGTCGGTAGTATACATATAAATCTTGCAGATCTGTTCTGAACTGTTTCATTTCATTAATTATCGGTGGGAATACAAGCTCCATGGCTTCAAACAAGCTTAATCCAAAGCGATGAATGAAAGTTTCAATCGTACGATTCATATCCTGTGAATCACTACCTCCATCAAGTAAAGGAACATTAACCATCTCTGCTTCATGTCTCATCTTTTTGACTGTATTGATTTCACCATTATGCCCTAAAATGCTTGAAGGCTGAACCCGGAAAAAGTTAGGTAATGTATTTGTAGAATAACGATTATGTCCTATAGTAACTTGTGCAGCAAATAACTCTTCTTGTGTATCATTGAAATATTTAGGTAAGATACTTGCTGCTCCCATGACTTTATATGCAGCTGTAGTTGAGCTTAGTGAAGCAACATGGACGTTAAACTTATCCTCAATATCAATATGAAGTTCAAATAAATGGTCGTTGATATTGACTTTTGGCTTTTCACAAATACCAGCTACTTGCCAAAAAGTGGGTTCATCATTAAGAGCATATTTCCCCAACACATCATTGTTTACTTCGTTTTCTTGCTCTAAAACTATATTTACTTCTGAAGCTTTAAACATTTCACGGATCTGTGCTTGCATTTCTGCTACAGAAATATCTAATTTTCTAGGAAGGAAAATATGAGCGATCATAAAACGATGATCATAAGCTAGTTTTCCGTTTAAATTAGCGTCAGTTAATCGTTTCCCCCATAGTGCTCTTGGAATATCTGTGAGAATCCCACATCCATCCCCTTCTCCTTCTATAAAACCAGAACGATGCTCCATCATGACCAAAGCATCAATTGTTTTCTTTATATTATTACGAGAAGGTTTCCCATCCTTTTCAATAATACAGATGATTCCACAGCTATCATGCTCTGATTGTAATAGGTTTTGAAATTTACTCTCATTCATCATGAGTTCTTTCATAGTTTGGTCAGTTGTTCAATGAACTGACCTTCACCTCCTTAAAAATAATAAAGACAATGATATATAGTATAGGTTTAGTAACGAGTGAAAAGCAGACATTTTACTGAACTGAATAGGTATTATAAATGCAAATATTATTATAAATATTCATTGTGGGGAAGCTTTTATGAAGAGTGAATCTAGTAAATGCTCATTATGAATATCTAAGTGTTTTCTTAATTGGAAACCTATAAGGTGTGATATGATGTTCGTCTGCCCAAATGGATATGGTAGTTATTTGCTGAGCCATAGGATATGGCTGTTATTTCAGAACAGGACGTTCTGATCCATCAATGATCAAAACAGGACGTTTTGATGCAAACATCGCCAGCACAAGATCGTGACATGATGTAAGTTTGTCTGCAATAGATGGGAATTGAGGTACACTAAAAACAAACCCGATATCTGAGATACAAAATTATTATATAGAATATCACGAATTTTAAAATGACACAATAGATACTATTGTCAAGAGTGTGTATTAAATGTGAACCCTTGTGTTTATTGGAGTCTGATATCGTATTTATTTCAAATTACACCAACCTAAAAAACGAACTATTATAAGCGCTATTACTACAATAATTCGTTTTTTATAATTATAAAATGAAAATATAAAGAGAGGTTTAATTTATTGTCTGCATAAAAATGTTTTATCGCTTCATCTTGTTAAAGGTATTTTGTACGGCAAGTATCGTTTGATGAATATCTTCTAATGTATGGGCTATAGTGATGAACCAAGCTTCATATTTAGATGGAGCTAAATTAATCCCGTCATTTAACATAAAGTTGAAAAATTGAGAAAATAATTCACCATCCGTATTTTGAGCGTCTTCATAGTTTTTTATTTCATGATTGCAAAAATGAACTGAAAATGCACCGCCAATTTGATTGATGGTCAGTTCAATGTTGTAATGCTCAGCTG
Source organism: Chengkuizengella sediminis (assembly GCF_010078385.1). Classification (NCBI taxonomy): domain Bacteria; kingdom Bacillati; phylum Bacillota; class Bacilli; order Caryophanales; family Paenibacillaceae; genus Chengkuizengella; species Chengkuizengella sediminis. The sequence goes on along the minus strand of NZ_SIJC01000004.1, from coordinate 17,760 downwards.
CTTCTTGAATTCCATTCGTTAATGCATCCGCCATTTCATATAAATGTGGATAGGTTTCGGGTTGCTTAAGTACTTCTAAACAAGCTATCCCTGCTGAAATGGAAGCTGGGTTTCCAGCCATCGTTCCTGCTTGATAAGCTGGTCCTAAAGGTGCAACCTGCTCCATAATTTCCTTTTTTCCACCATAAGCACCAATAGGTAATCCACCCCCAATAATTTTACCCAGGGCAGTTAAGTCAGGTTCGATTGCTTTTTTGTCAGGGAAAAGTTTATAGCTTTGTGCAGCTCCATAATGAAAACGGAATGCACTGATCACTTCATCGTAAATAACGAGTGCACCAGCTTGTCTTGTATATAAACAAAGTTGCTCTAAAAACCCTTCTTCAGGTTCAACCATACCGAAATTCCCTACAATGGGTTCAATCATTACCGCAGCAACATCATCTCCCCAATCATCTAAAGCTTGTTTCAATGCTTCAATATCATTAAATGGTACAGTAATGACCTCACTTGCTATGTTTGTCGTAATTCCTGCACTATCTGGAATACCAAGTGTAGAAGGACCTGAGCCTGCGGCAACAAGAACTAGATCTGAATGTCCATGATAACAGCCAGCAAATTTGATGATTTTTCTCTTGCCTGTAAAAGCTCTTGCTACACGAATGGTTGTCATAACAGCTTCAGTGCCTGAATTTACAAATCGCACCTTATCCATGGATGGGATCGCTTGTTTTAGCATTTTTGAAAATTTGTTTTCTAGCTGAGTAGGAGCACCATATAAGGTTCCATTTTGTGCAGCTTTTGTAATAGCTTTTGTTACATTAGGGTGTGCATGTCCTAAAATAATCGGACCATATGCAGCTAAATAATCTATGTATTTATTCCCGTCTACATCCCAGAAATAAGCACCTTCGGCTTTTTCCATAAATACGGGAGCACCGCCACCGACAGCTTTAAAAGAACGGGAGGGGCTGTTAACCCCTCCGACAATGTGTTCTAATGCTTCTTTATAATGCTGTTCAGAACGTTCTCGGTTCATTGTCCTTCACTTCCTGTTTCATCTGATTCTAGGTTTGTTTCTTCATTTTCTTGTGGAACCTCTTCTAAAGCAGCTTGATCAAATAAGTCTTGAATATATTGTTGCATCTCAGTTTCATCCGTTACAAGATACCATATTCCATCAATTCTCTCATCTCTTACGTTATTTGAAGGAGGTAATTGCTCCGTTTGAAATCCATTGTCTTTATGTTTGTAGGCTAATGATCCTAACTTTGCCATTTCAGAGACAGTTAAATTCGTTTCAATATAGGGCTCTACTTCCTCCAATGTTTTAGGCAAGTTAATCAGATTGGTGAAGGTTAACATTTCATCCGCAACAGCTTTTAACAAGTTTCTTTGTCTTTCTGTGCGAGAGAAATCTCCTTGTGCATCATAACGAAAACGTACATATTGTAATGCTTTTTTACCATCTAATTGTTGTAATCCTTCTTTGAGATTGATGTCAAATTCAGGTCCATCAGCTCTACTTGTATAGTACATATCTTTTTCAACATAAAATTCTACTCCACCAATCGCATCGACTAGTTCAGTAAATCCTTCAAAATCTACATAAACATAGTATTGAATAGGTAAACCGGTAAAATTGCTCACCGTTTCCATCGCTAGATTTGGACCACCGAAAACTAAAGCCGCATTTATTTTAGTTCCCCAATGACCAGGGATATCTACGTATGTATCACGTAAAATTGAAAATAAAAATGCTTGTTTTGATTCCGGATCAAGAGAAAGTACCATCATCGTATCGGAACGAGGGACCTCATTTTCACTAAGGCCTCTAGTATCTCCACCTAATAATAAAATATTTACTCGTTCGTTCCCTTCCCATTCAGGTGGTTCATAAAATGCATCGCCGTCGAATTTATCAAATGGTGATTCGCCATCTGCTTGAAAATTATTTGCGGTACTAACAATAGAACTAATGTAATAAGTAAGGAAAATTACAATTGGAATGAAAATAATGAGAGATGTCCATAATAGTCGTTTACTTTTTTTCTTTGGTTTTTTAGTAACCATCTTATAAATTTGTCCTTTCGTGTTGAACTATTCTTTTTAGAATGCTTCATGTATGATATAAAGTGATCTAGCATTGACATCCTATTTATCTTTTCTCTTTATATAGAAGTTCTAGGATGTGAAGACAAGATAAGTAATATCTAAAATTATGATGGAAAATGCTCAACATTTCAAGGCGTACACTAGAAATACCAGAAATAGGAGTGTAATTATGTCAGCAATTCATGTAAATCAACTTCGAAAAGTATTTAAAGTACAAAAAAATAGAGAAGGTCTAAAAGGAGCATTCCAAGATTTATTCAAAAGACAATACAATCAAGTTGCAGCTGTAGACGATATTAGCTTTCAAATTCCAAAAGGTGAAATCTGTGGATACATTGGGGAAAATGGTGCGGGAAAATCGACTACGATAAAAATGTTAACAGGTATTCTTGTTCCAAGTTCTGGACAAATTGAAGTGAACGGTATGATTCCGTATAAAGAAAGAGAAAAATTTGTTCGTGGTATTGGTGTAGTATTTGGACAAAGAAGTCAATTATGGTGGGATATTGGTGTGATTGAATCCTTCCAGCTGTTGAAAAAAGTATATCGTGTACCTGAAAATGACTTTAAAACTCGTTTAGATGAAATTGTAGAACGTTTGCAGTTATCTGAAATATTAAATCGTCCAGTTCGAAAATTAAGCTTAGGTCAGCGTATGAGGTGTGAATTAGCAGCCTCTTTATTACATAATCCATCCATTTTATTTTTAGACGAACCTACTATTGGTTTAGACATTGTAGTGAAAACAGAAATAAGAAAATTTTTAAAAGATATGAATCAAAAATATGAAACAACGATATTATTAACGACACATGATTTACAGGATATTGAAGCATTATGCTCACGTGTGATAATGCTCGATCAAGGTCATATTATATATGACGGAAGTCTACAAAATTTAAAGGATAAATGGGGTAAGGGAAAGGAAGTTCATTTTCAATTTCAAAAAGGTTATCCACTATCTCATCTACATGAGTTAACAAAAGGGTTAAATGTGAAATGGTCAAAAGAAAATGAGTTGGCGGCAAAAGTGTGGATTCCGCAAAAAGAAGTGAATGTATCTGATGTGTTAAGTCGCATCGTAGGGTTTACTGAGATTAGTGATATTAAAATATTTGAAACAAATACAGACGAAATCGTGAGAGAGATTTATAAATCTGGCTCTGCAGAAAAACCAAAGGAAGTGGTAGCTTCCAATGTTTAGTGCTTACATAGATATGATTCGAATTCGTTTTTTAATGATGTTAGCTTACCGTGTAAACTATTACAGTGGGATTATCATTTATGCGATTAATATTGGTGCTTATTATTTTTTATGGAAAGCCATTTACGGGACGAATGAAACGCTAGGTGAATTTACAGTTTTACAAATGACAACATATGTTGCAGTGTCCTGGATGGCAAGAGCATTTTATTTTAATAATTTAGATCGAGAAATTGCGAATGAGATCAAAGATGGAAGTGTTGCAGTCCAATTAACAAAACCATATCCTTATTTGATTTTTAAAATGATGCAGGGTTTAGGAGAAGGATTATTTCGATTATTGTTGTTTTCGATTCCGGGTATGGTTATCGTAACCCTTATATTCCAAATAGAGCTGCCAACTCAATTTGATGTTTGGTTGATCTTTATGGTAATGATCTTTTTTAGCTTTTTAATTAACTCACAGATTAATTTATTAACAGGTATGTTTGCATTTTTTGTGGAAAACAATGAAGGTTTAATGAGATTTAAAAGAATTGCTGTGGATCTTTTTTCTGGATTAATTATCCCGATATCCTTTTTCCCAGGTTGGGCCCAGAAGGTTTTAGAGTGGCTTCCATTTCAAGCCATTACCTATTTGCCTGCTTCTGTTTTTACGGGCAGAGTCGTAGGGAATGCGATTTATAATGCATTTATTGTTCAAGTATTTTGGTTTGTATTTTTGAGTGTTCCAATTTATGTAATTTGGAAGATGGCAAGACGTCGACTCGTTGTGCAGGGAGGTTGAGAAAAATGTATTATGCCTCAATTTTTACAGATTATTTTAAAACCTATTTGAAAACACGGATGACTTATCGAGCTGATTTTTTGATTGAAGTAGTAACGGATTTATTATTTCAGCTGACAAATTTATTTTTTATATTAGTGGTATTTTTACATACAAATTCTTTGGGTGGTTGGTCCATTTATGAAATGCTGTTTATATACGGGTATTTTATGATCCCTTATGGCGTATTCACTTGTTTTTTAAACCTATGGGGCTTTAATGAACGGTATATTGTAAAAGGAGAGATGGATCGGATTTTAACGAGACCAGCTCATAACTTAGTCCAGCTCGTTTTAGAAAACATGGACCCTGCTTCTTTATTTGGCTCTCTTACAGGTTTCATTATTATGGGGTATGCGTGGCTTCATCTTGATGTTTCTTTTGTTTGGTATGATCCATTTGTGCTTATATTAATGGTAATCGGTTCAGTATTGATTTATGGCGGGGTATACATATTAATTACGTCGTTATCGTTTTTTTCGGATTCACCGACAGGAATCACACCTATGATCTGGAACATACAAAACTATGGGAGATACCCAGTTGATATTTACAATAAGGTGATAAAATTTACGTTAACTTGGTTGTTGCCTTTTGCATTTGTAGGTGTATATCCAGCATCCTTTTTCTTAGATAAAGACATTCCCCAAGGTTTTGCGTTGTTAACACCAGTAGTAGGAATCGTATTTTTTAGTATTGGTTTTATGGTTTGGAACATCGGTGTAAATAGGTATAAGGGGGCTGGATCTTAGAGACTTCTGAGTTGTGGGCAGATGAACTAGGTGATTACTCTTATTCCTTCCACTTGCACAAAGCGCAAAAGTCACTCACAAGAGTAATTCACTAGTTCATTACAGTGAGGATACAGAAGTCTTAAGACCGATTAGGTGAAAGAGAGGGAGAGAAGCACTCTTATTTGTTCCACTTGCAAAGCCCACAAGAGTCACAAATAAGAGCAATGCACTAACGAGTATATCAAGATGTAGAAGTCTTAAGACCATCAGAAAGAGAAAGATTCGGGGGCCCGTATACAAGTAATAAAATGTTTTCTCAAGCATCACATCAAGAAATAATAAATGATCATTCAAAAAAAGGGTGGAAGTTAGTTCAAGTCTCATGGTAAACCAACTAAACATGAAATTATATTTGAAAGATTAGTATAATCCAAAATTTATAATGAAATCCTTAAACAATATATAAGTTGTTCATATTTAGTTCATATAACACTGTTAAAATAAAACAAGTTATCCATAGACATGTTAATTTTGAAGAGTGAAAGGAGATTCAATCATGGTTAAAATTTTGGTTGCAGACGATGATGAAAGTATTCGTCATCTAATTTCACTTTATCTTAGTAATGAAGGCTATATGATACTTGAAGCCAATGACGGCATTGAAGCATTGAATATTTTGGAAAAAGAAAAAATTAATCTTGCGATTATTGATATTATGATGCCTCATATAAATGGATGGGAATTATGTAAGGAGATTCGTGATTTATACGAAATACCTGTATTAATGGTAACGGCTAAAGGTACTACGGAAGATAAAGTAAAGGGATTCGAGTTAGGTACTGACGATTATTTGGTGAAACCTTTTGATCCTATAGAATTAATTGTGCGAGTGAAAGCTTTGCTTAGAAGATATAAAGTAATGAACTCACAAATTATTAAAATTGGTGATATAGAAATGGATGCAAAAACGAAAAAAGTGTCCATCAATGGAGATAGTTTAACGTTGCCCTTGAAGGAATTTGAGGTATTGTTTCAGTTAGCAAATTTTCCTAACCAAATATTCACTCGAGATCAACTGATTGAAAAAATTTGGGGTCTGGATTATGAAGGAGATGACAGAACTGTAGATGTACACATTAAACGTCTACGGCAAAGAATTAAAGAAAAAACCGATAGGATACAAATCTCTACTATTAGAGGTTTAGGTTACCGTTTAGAGGTTATATCATGAGAAAATCCATTTATATTAGATATGCCTATCTTTTTATAGCTGCTGTATTAGTCAGTTTGATGATTGGTTTATTAGCTGCATATTTTATTTTTTACAGCGATTTCAAACAAAAAATAGATCAGCGTTTAATTGAGGTTGGGGAAGAGTTTATGGAGTTGTATCAATCAACACCAGAAGAGGACATGGAATCCTTTTTTAATAACTCAACTTTGTTTACTTATCGTATAAATCTCTATCAAGAACATAATCAGGTTATTTCGTATGGATCTAATATTGAGAATTATACCATTAAAAACGAAGATGTTGAACAGGTGCTTAGAGGAGAAAAATTTAGTGCAGATACGGTTACATGGTCAGATGATCCAGCAGAACGTATTGTTGGTATGCCATTTAAAATTGACAATATAAGGTATGCACTGTTTATTTCACCTGATTTTCCCGCAGAATGGAATCAAATTAAATATTTATTTCAAATTATTTTATTTACGATCTTAATTATAGGTAGTATTTTATTTAGCATTTCAGCTACTTATCTTGTTATCCCTATACGACGTTTAACAAAAGCAACAAAGGAATTAGCTAAGGGGAACTATGATGTGCAGATTAAACATCGAAGGAAAGATGAAATCGGTGATTTGACAGATAGCTTTAATCATATGACACAACAACTACAAAAACTTGAATCAATGAGACAAGAATTTGTAGGTAATGTATCTCATGAAATTCAATCACCTTTAACATCGATTCGTGGTTTTACAAAAGCAATAAAGGATAATTTGGTTAAAGAAGAGGATCGACATAAGTATTTACAAATCATTGAGGATGAGAGTAAACGACTTTCTAAATTGAGTGAGGATTTATTAAAACTCGCTTCTTTAGATTCTGAAAACCATCCATTTCGCCCTAAAACTTATAATTTAGATGAACAAATTAGAAAAGTTGTAGTGAAAAGCGAACCTCTATGGTCAGAAAAACAGTTGAAAATTGATTTGAATTTACCTAAAGTTACAATCCATGCGGATGAGTCTCAGTTGGAACAGGTATGGATAAACCTTCTCACAAACAGTATTAGATATACACCTGACAACAAAAAAATATATATATCTATATATAAAACTGAATCAATCATCAAAGTTATTTTTAAAGACACGGGGATTGGGATCAAATCAGAAGATTTACATCATATTTTTGAACGTTTTTATAAAGCGGATAAAGCAAGAACTAGATCTTTTGGTGGGAATGGATTAGGTCTTTCAATCGCACATAAAATTGTCTCCATCCATCATGGACAAATTAAGGTAGATAGTGAATTTGAGAAAGGGACATCTTTCACTGTTATATTACCTATAAGGCAATAAGTATTAGTGTAATTTTGACTTTACCTCTCTGTTTAAAGCTGCATTACTGGCTGATCAATGTTTGTTAGTTAAATGAGTTTCTTGGATTTTAATGGATATAATCTGTATAATAGGTTTTAAGTAATGCTAGTTGAACATGTACAATATTGTCTTGATTAGAGGATTTGTTGGAAATGAACTTTTTGAAAAGCAAATTTTCTTTGTATGATCAATGGTTTACATGTATGTACTATTGAAGGGATTGAAAGCAAATGTCACAAGTAACTGTTGGACAAGCAGTTCCAAATTTCACACTACCAGCATCTAATGGAAAAGAAGTTTCATTAAGTGATTTTCGTGGGAAAAACATAGTTATTTATTTTTATCCAAAGGATATGACACCGGGATGCACGACTGAATCTTGTGATTTCCGAGACTATCATGGAGATTATGGGAAGCTGAATACAGAAGTGATCGGAATAAGTCCAGACGATCTAAAATCACATGATAAGTTTATTGCAAAACATGAACTTCCATTTCTATTGTTGGCTGATGTGGAAAAAAAGGTTTGTGAATTGTTCGGAGTATGGGTTCTTAAAAAAATGTACGGCAGAGAATATATGGGTGTTGAGCGTTCTACTTTTTTAATTAATGCTGATGGTGTCTTAGTAAAAGAGTGGCGTAAAGTAAGAGTAAAAGAGCATGTTCAGAAGGTGCTTGAAGTTGTAAGGGAATTGTAATAGGAACACTTTATAAGTTTGAAAATGTATATGTAAAAAGAGAAGGATAGATGAAGCAGATGTTTCTGTTTTATCTATCCTTTTTTTCTAACGTTATAAAATACTAAAAAAGTGGAAATGATAGAAAAAAAGGACCAAATGTGATAGAGGAGGTTTATATCATTGAATACTAGAGATACTTCTTCATTTTTATTTGAACAACCACAGGAAATGGTAGAAAGAGTGATTCAAAACATAGAGAAAGTCATCATAGGGAAGAGAGATTCGATTGAAAAGGTATTAATTGCATTTATCAGTCAAGGACATGTCTTAATTGAAGATATTCCTGGTGTAGGTAAAACAATGCTAGTACGAGCATTGGCAAAATCTATTGATTGTTCTTTCAATCGCATCCAGTTTACACCGGATTTATTGCCAACTGATATTACGGGCATTTCGATGTACAATCAAAAAACTAGAGACTTTGAATTTAGACCAGGACCATTAATGGCCAATATTGTACTTGCTGATGAAATTAATCGTACATCTGCAAAAACACAATCTGCTTTACTTGAAGCTATGGCTGAAAAAAGCTTAACCGTAGATGGAACAACGTATAAACTACCAGCCCCATTTTTGATTCTAGCAACACAAAATCCTTTTGAATATGAAGGGACATACGTTTTGCCAGAAGCGCAGATGGATCGGTTCTTAATAAAAATTCATCTTGGTTATCCCAATAAAGAACAGGAAGTAAGTATGTTAGAAAGAGTACAAAATGGTCATCCAATTGAAACATTAAAAACAGTGTTATTCAAAGAAGAGTTAGTAGAATTACAAAAAAAGGCTGGGACAATTCACGTAGATGGTGCGTTGAGGGAATATATTGTGCAAATATCTGAGGCCACTCGTCAACATCCTCATCTATTGTTAGGAGTGAGTCCACGTGCCTCGATAGATTTAATGAAAGCTTCTCAAGCGATAGCTTTAATCAGAGGTAGGAATTATGTCATTCCTGATGATATCAAAGAACTCATTATACCTATATTTGCTCATCGTGTTGTGTTAAAACAAAACATAGAGATGGCAGGTGTGAATACTACTTCAGTATTAATGAAATTAAGAGAAGAGCTTCCGATACCAACACTAAAATATGTCTCGTTAGGTTAGAAGGTTGAATCAATGAATAATTTGAAGATGATTTTTGTTTTACTAATATGGACAAGTTCACTTAGTTATAGCTGGTTTAAGGGCGGGTATTCTGCATGGTTTGTGAGTTATAGTCTCAGTTTATTACTGTTTTATTTAATCATTGTGAGATTGGCGAACCCGAAGATGAAAACCCAAAGAACAATCTCAAGTGAAACATGGATCTCAGGTGAAAATATTTCGGTGAAAATGAACATCCAGCTTCAAACCTGGCTTCCATTTGTATGGATCGTTGTAGAGGATGAATGGCATAAACAAACTTATTTCCCACGACTTCAATCAACTGTGCAATACGAATATTTTATTGTAAATTGTCAAAGAGGAAAATATGAGTCAAAAGGGCTTCAAATTATAATAAAAGATTTGTTTGGTTTCATTCGTAAAAAAGTAAAGATTGATTCAGAGCTGCAATTCATTGTATATCCTGAACCGATTCCTATCGTAAAATGGAGAAATGTACAGAGTGAATCAGAAGATAGCAATCAGACATCTTCACAAAGAAGTTATGAATCTCTTCAATTTAGTGGGATTCGTGATTATAGCTATGGTGACCCAATGAATCGCATTCATTGGAAAATGTCTGCAAAATCAAATAAATTAAAAACAAAAGAACGTGAATTTTCCCATGATTATAAAATGATGCTTTTTTTAGATGCGAATAAAAATGCTGATCATTTAGATTCATCATGTTTTGAAACTGCAGTTCAAGTTGCAGCAAGTTTATTACGTTATGGGAAAAACCAGAGGATTGGTTTAGGTTTAACAAGTAATAACCTTGAACAATATAAAGAGCCTTTAACATCTTCATTTAAAATGCAACAAGCTTATGAGTTTCTAGCAACCGTGATTCCTAATGGAAAAATTTCTTTTCACGAAACCATGCGTCAGCAGATGATGGGCATTCAGAAGGATGTAATGAATGTTTGCATCACATCTAATTTAGATGATCAGTTAATAAATACATGTTTATTTTTACGTAAACAGATGAGAAAAATAAACATAGTGTTCATCTATGGATCGGCAGTATTAAATATTCAGCAAAGGAAATATATAAAATCACTGGAAGAAATGGGATGTCGGATTGAACCTGTCAATTCACGTCATTCCCATTCGAAAATAAAACAAGGAGGATTGCAACATGGAGCATAATGTGAAACCTCTAAACCATCCTAAAGAATGGATTGTAAGCGGAATCATCTGTGTTTTTCTTTTTATTTTGTGTTGGGAATGGATCCATCCTTTGCTTACGATATCTAATTTTAAAAATATGTTTGGAATATATCCTTTTATCATCACTTTAGGATTGTTTATACTTATTGATTATTTATATATTCCTTTTGTCATCAATTGGTTTTTTAAAATATGTATCTGTTGGTTCCTCATTATATATGGTTTTTATTCCAATGATATTTTTAATATTCAAGCCTCTGTACAGTACTTTCAAGTCATCACATCCGATGTTAGTCACATGTGGAATGGGAAATGGCATTTATGGAGTAGTGAAAATAGGGTTTTTATGTTTGTATTTGGTTGGTCAATCATTATTTCAATTATTCAATCATTGATGGTTCGTCAACTCATCAGTGGATGGTTTGTCACGATAACAATTATGTATCTTTTCTTTTTACAGCTTGTATTTGGAATGGATACTTCGATGGCCATTATACGAAGTTTATCGATAGGGCTTTTGTCCATGGCGTTATTGCACTATGTTAAGATGAAACAGCACAATACAAAAAACTCACTCGTTCATCAAAATAAAAATTCAATGATGATATGGACTATTTCTGTTGTAATCATCATTTGTATGATTATTTCTGTGGGGATGATTTTATCAAAGGATAAAACCAAGGAAATTGAAGTATTAAACTTATCTGTTTTTCATGACTATTTAAAAGAGATGGCTTCATCTGCAAAAGTAAGTGGGGAGAATATTATGAATGAAAACCTCAACCTTTCTTTTTTAAGTGGTTATGGATTGGATGACTCCACTTTGGGTGGGCAAGTTCAACTAAATCATGATCCCGTTTTTGTAGGTGAAACAGAGAAAGAAACATATTGGCGAGGAGAAACAAAAAGTTTTTACGATGGAAAGGGTTGGCTTCAAGTTGAAAATGCTCCACAACTAGCTGATGGATTTCATGTAGAGACAAGCATACCAACAGAAATCATACAACAAAACGTATTAATTCAAAATCATAACCTTGGAAATATTGTGTTTAGCGGTGGAACTATTCATCAATTTGATGGCTTAGTTACAAGTGATGGTACCTTTTATGCTGAAGACTCATTGATGATTGATCCTTCTACACAAAGATACAACATTCAGAATTTAAATGATGAAGTATTGTATTATCAAATGAAAGTAGAATTACCAGACTATGAATCACAAAGGATTCAAAATACTAACTTAAAAGTGGAACAAACTCAACTAAGTCATGAGGAACGTCTAAGGTATTTGCAGCTTCCTAAGACATTACCCCCTCGAGTGAAAAACCTCAGTGAGGAAATTACAAGTGAGTTAACACACCCTTATACTAAGACTTTAGCTATAGAAAAATATTTAAAAGAAAATTATGAATACAATTTAGAAAAAACGGTCATACCAGCAGCAAATGAAGATTTTGTAGATCATTTTTTATTCGAGCAAAAACTAGGGTATTGTGATCACTTTTCAACCTCTATGGTGGTCATGCTTCGTTCTATTGGCATTCCTGCAAGGTGGGTCAAAGGTTTTGCCCCTGGAGAATTACAAAATACGAATGTACAATTAAACGGAGGGTTAAAAGAATATATTGTTCGAAACTCAGATGCTCATTCATGGGCTGAGGCTTATATTGAAGGGATAGGATGGATTCCATTCGAACCTACACCTGATTTTACAAGCCATGTCGATGAACAAGTGGTCACAGCATTAAATCAATCTTTTATTGAAGAATCGATGAAGGAGTCTCAACCTTTTGCGAATCAAACATTTAATAAGTCTTTGTTATGGGGAATTGTAGGTTTGATTTCAATTGTTGGATTTTTACTGGTTACTTATTTAAATTGGAGAAATGACCTTGCGTTATGGTATAAATTAAGAAAGCTTGATTTTTCGGAAAATAAAAAGGATATGCTTGTGAAAAGATATGAGCGGTATTGGGTGAAGTTATTTCATTATTTTGGTGAAATTTCTCAAGGACAATCAGTTAAAGAGTACGTTGCAGCCTTAAAATTCCCAAAAGAAGAACAGAATATGGCACTGAATGAATTTGCTTCAAAATATGAGATTCTCCGTTACAGTGAAAATCCTAATGAATGGATATCTAAGAAAAAATTAAATGAACTATGGTACAAAATGGTGAATAAATGATTGACGACTAAGAATCACAGAACTTTATATGTTAAGGGAGCCCACTGCTTAAGCAGTGGGTCATTGACGATACATATAATTGTTGTTATTGTGTATTCATTGAGTACATAAACGTATAGAACCAAAATTTAGGAGGAAAAAATGAGCAAACCACATGAGATGATCGTAGTATTAGATTTTGGGGGTCAATATAATCAATTAATTGCCCGAAGAATTAGAGATTTAGGAGTATACAGTGAGCTGCTACCTTACAATACACCTGTTGATAAAATTCTAGAGCTTAATCCAAAAGGAATTGTATTTTCAGGTGGTCCGTCTAGTGTATATGAAGAAAATTCTCCCTTAGTTGATGAAGCAATCTATGACATAAACATTCCGATTTTCGGAATTTGTTATGGAATGCAACTCATATCACATCAGTTAAAAGGTAAGGTTGAACGAGCTGAACGTAGAGAGTACGGTAAAGCGTTGGTTGACTTTGAAGACCATAGTATTTTAACAAAAGGTTTGGAGAAAAATCAGCAAGTATGGATGAGCCATAGTGATTTGGTTATTGAACCACCTACAGGTTTCGTAGTTGATGCTAGTACAGAGCATGCTCCAGTTGCAGCCATGAGTCATCCGGATAAGAAAGTATTTGCAGTACAATTTCATCCTGAAGTCCGCCACTCTATTTATGGGAATGATATGATCAAAAATTTCTTGTTTGATGTGTGTGGTTGTACAGGTGATTGGACGATGGAATCATTTGTTGAAGATACAATTCAAGATATTCGAAATAAAGTAGGCGGTCGTAAGGTTTTATGTGCGCTTAGCGGGGGAGTGGATTCTTCTGTTGTTGCTATTCTTATACATAAAGCAATTGGTGATCAGCTGACTTGTATGTTTATTGATCATGGATTACTTCGTAAAGGTGAGGCCGAAAGTGTGATGGAAACCTTTAGCGGGAAATTTGATATGAACGTAGTAAAGATTGATGCTCAAGATCGATTCTTAGGTAAATTAAAAGGGGTTTCAGACCCTGAACAGAAACGTAAATTGATCGGAAATGAGTTTATTTATGTTTTTGATGATGAATCGAAAAACATTGGAGATTTTGATTTTCTAGCCCAAGGAACGTTATATACGGACATCGTAGAAAGTGGTACAGATACTGCTCAAACGATTAAGTCTCATCATAATGTTGGCGGTTTGCCAGAGGATATGAAATTTGAATTAATTGAACCTCTAAGTGCGTTGTTTAAAGATGAAGTGCGTAAAGTGGGAGAAGAGTGCGGTTTGCCGCAGGAAATCGTTTGGCGTCAGCCTTTCCCTGGACCAGGATTAGCAATTCGAGTGCTTGGTGAAGTTACAGAGGACAAGCTAACTATCGTGCGAGAGTCAGATGCAATTTTACGTGATGAAATTAAAAAAGCAGGCCTGGATCGTGAAATTTGGCAGTACTTTACTGCACTTCCTAACATGAAAAGTGTTGGAGTCATGGGAGATGCACGTACTTATTCCTATACGGTAGGTATTCGAGCTGTGACCTCCATTGATGGTATGACTGCGGACTGGGCACGTATTCCTTACGATGTTTTAGAAAAAATTTCTACACGTATTGTTAATGAAGTGGATCATGTGAATCGCATTGTACTTGACGTGACCTCAAAACCACCTGCAACGATTGAGTGGGAATAGATTAAGATTCTTTTATTTATAATCGGAAATAAATCCTTTTTGAGGATTATAAAATTAAATTGACCATCAAAATCCGAACATTAATTTCTCTATAGGGAAATATGTTCGGATTTTTTGTTGACAAAACAGGGGGTTGGGCATAAAATGGAAATGTAATTTTAAAACGGCAGATTCAGTCTTTATATTTCGTATAATCTTGGGAATTGGCCCAGGAGTCTCTACAAGGTCACCGTAAATGACCTTACTTCGAAAAATTAACGCGTATTTACAAAACATCTAAAAGTGGTGGAATAATCATCTTTTGATAAGGCTAAATTTATTATTCCATATAAGAATTGTACTGGAATTTGTTGATACGTTCATTTTTTGAAACCTTTGGTAGAGAAGAACATACCAAGAGGTTTTTTTTGTTTTAAAATAAAATTTTTTTATGGAGGCAAATTTAAATGGGGAAGAACAATGAAACGGGTTTTGCGAAATATTTTGAATTCAGTAAATTTGGTACGAATTACAGACGTGAAACGGTGGCAGGAATCACTACATTTTTGGCAATGGCTTATATTTTGTTTGTGAATCCGGACATGTTAAGTGCTGCTGGTATGGATTTTGGAGCTGTATTTACGGCTACAGCAGTCGCTGCAATCATAGGTACACTAGTTATGGGTCTTTTTGCTAAGTATCCAATTGCATTAGCACCTGGTATGGGTCTAAATGCATTTTTTACTTTCTCAGTAGTTATTGGTATGGGTATTCCTTGGGAGCAAGCACTTTTGGGTGTTTTAGTTTCCGGGATTATATTTTTAATATTAGCACTTACAGGTGTGAGGGAAGCGATCATTAATGCGATTCCTTCTGGGTTGAAACATGCAGCAGCAGCGGGTATTGGTTTATTTATTGCTTTTATAGGATTGAAAAATGCGGGAATTATTGTTGCAAATGAAGCCACTTTTGTAACATTAGGTGATTTATCCGCAAACACTACATTATTAGCTATATTCGGTATTGTAATCACAGCTATTTTTATGACACGCAAGTTAAAAGGTGCCATTTTTTATGGAATAGTCATTACAACGATTGCGGGTATGATATTCGGTATCATCGAGCCTCCAACAGGTTCCCCAGTAGCAACACCTCCAAACGCATCTGCATTTGGCGCTTTATTTGATCCATTATTTATTAATGGAGAATTTGATCTGTCTGTTATGTTTTCAGCAAGTATGTGGATCGTTATATTTACATTTTTATTTGTAGATTTCTTTGATACTGCTGGAACATTAGTTGGAGTAGCTACACAGGCAAATCTTATGAAAAACGGAAAATTACCAAGAGCGGGAAGAGCGTTGACAGCTGATTCTGTAGCTACCATTACAGGTGCAGTTATGGGTACTTCTACAACAACGTCTTATATAGAATCATCTGCTGGGGTTGCAGCAGGTGGACGTACAGGATTTGCTTCCGTTGTCACTGCGGGGATGTTTGCTTTATCTTTATTCTTTTTCCCATTACTGTCAGTTATTACACAAGAAGTAACGGCTCCTGCTTTAATTATGGTTGGGGTATTGATGGCTGCTAGTTTAGGTAAAATTGAATGGAACAAAATTGAAGAAGCTGTCCCTGCATTTTTAACTGCAATTACAATGCCTTTAACCTTTAGTATCGCAACGGGAATTGCACTAGGGTTTATATTATATCCTTTAACTAAAATTTTTAACGGACAAGCTAGAAAAGTACATTGGATTATGTATCTAATGTTCATAGTTTTCATTGCATACTTTGTTTGGTTAGCATAATATCTAAGTAAAAACAACACCCATCAATTCAAATTCTAATAGAAATTTGATGGGTGCTGTTTTAAGAAGGGAACGATATGATCATTTCTGTATTTCCACGGATCGTAAAATCACTCATTTGGTATGGCAATATAAAATGATCCCCTTTTTGAAAGGTAAACTCTCCGTCAAGTGTTTCAAGTATTCCTTCACCTTCTAATACACTGACTAATTGAAACTTTTTATTCTGATTAAACTGCGATTCTCCGTTGATCTCCCATTTAAATGCCGAAAAGTATTTCTCTTCAACAAATTTCGTTATAGTTGCATCTTTTTGTTTTGAAATCACTGGATCAATGGACTCGTTTTGATGTGGTATTGTTGTTACTTCGATCGCTTTATCTAAATGTAAATCCCGAACCTGACCATTCTGATCAATTCTATCATAATCATATACTCGATAGGTTGTATCAGAATTTTGCTGTGTTTCCAATACTAATGTTCCCTCACACAAAGCATGGATAGTACCACTTGGCACATAAAAAAAGTCACCTGGTTTAATTTTTACTTTTCGCAATAAATCCGACCACAACCCTTGTTTCACCCACTGTAAAAGTTGTTTTTTAGAACTTGCATGGTGTCCTAAAATCATCTCCGCATCTTTTTTACAATCAATAATATACCAACATTCAGTTTTCCCTAGTTCTCCATTCTCGTTTTGCTGGGCATATTGATCATCTGGATGTACTTGAACAGATAGATCCTGACTTGCATCTAAAATTTTCGTTAACAATGGGAATTTATCAGAAGGGAAAAAACCAAATAATTCTTGATGTTTATCCCATAGGTTGCTCAAGGACAATCCCTTATATAAACCAGATTTTACTTCATTAGTCCCATTTGGATGTGCGGATATCGCCCAACACTCTCCTACGTTATCTGAGTTCAACTCATAGTTGAATCTTTTTAATGAAGTCCCACCCCAGATTCTTTCTTTAAATAGAGGTTTCAAAAAAATGGGAGATTTTGTAGTCATGTATACTCTCTCCTTTTATCTATGTTGTATTTTATTTTACTATTATAGCAAAATGATAGAGAAAAAAATGCGAATCTGATGAGTTGCTTTTGATATTTTTCTACAATTTAAGTATTTCCAGTTGATATATTATATGAAGTTTGTTATATTTATCTTTATCGCTACGAAATAACATAAAAAAAGATGTTGCATTTTATATAGATTTTATGTTATATTAATTAAGTCGCCGTTGAAACGGATGATATAAGTGATGATAGATATTTATAGTATTTGCACCTTGAAAACTGAATAACGAGTGAACTTAAGGAGACCTGAAAGATATTCAGGAATCCAAACAAATAGCTCAAAAGTTTTAAACTTTTGGGAACCCGGATATAACATGTAACAAAGAATGAGCCAAGCGCTCTAAATGGTTGTGGTCGTAAGATTGCAACTCTTTAATGGAGAGTTTGATCCTGGCTCAGGACGAACGCTGGCGGCGTGCCTAATACATGCAAGTCGAACGAAGATCTTAAAAAGCTTGCTTTTTAAGATCTTAGTGGCGG